>CALURS010000123.1 GCA_944323215.1 Candidatus Gastranaerophilales bacterium
CCTCGAAAAAAAGTAGGACTGATTTCCCGCTCCGGCGGTGCCTCGCTTTCAGCCGCGCGGTGGTATAGGAGCTGTTCAGTGCGGACATGGAGGGCGTCAGCCAAATTATAAAGTGTATCAATATGCTTAACACTAGTTAAAGCACTATTGAGTGCTAATTTAAGATTACTATTCTGAGTTTGTAATACTTGAATTACACTTGTACCGGAATCAGCAGTTCCAACAAGATTAATACTATTAATATAAATAGTACCAGAAGAAGAATTGTTAGTTTTTATAATATCACTCTTTTTATTAGCAAGATCTAAATCAATATTCCAATCCGTATTAGTATTAGCCGAGCCAATTTTATTAAAAGTATATGTTTTTAATGCAGAATCATTTAACGCCATAACAGCATTACCAGTTGCATTAAGAGTTGTATTAGCAGAGGCAAAAGCTGTTTCAGAAATATGTAAATTACCGCCAGAAAGGGTTACATTACCACCTTGAATAGCATTGGCAGAATTAAGGAATATATCACCGGTAGTATCTCCAGTAATAGTCATTGCAAAATTTGAAGCTCCGGAAATGGAGTCATCAAAAATAATATCACCGTTATTTACCGCGTTAAGTGTTAATCTGCCGGCATTTACATAAATTGCTTGGTTAGTTTTTGTTGCCCCTTTTTGAATATAGTTTCCAGAGAACGAAGATGTGCCGTTATCTGCCTTAATTGTTAAATCTTTATTAGTCCAAATAGCACCACCTTGTGCACCAGTACCTGTAGATTTTGCATAGTTATCTTCAAAAACAGCGTTTATGATACCATTAGTAATTGTACTATTATTATACAAAGCACCACCTTGTGCAGTTGCGGCTTTACCATCTACATAGTTACCGGTAAATGTACCTGATAATTGTTTAATAGTAGCGTTATTCCTAATAGCCCCGCCGGTAGCAGAAGAAGAACCAGAAGCAAAGTTGCCTTCAAAATCGGCATCAATATTTCCCGTGTTTCCACTGCTAACAAAGATTGCACCGCCTTGAGCTGTTTTACCAGTAGCACTATTTTGAGTAAAGGTAGTATCAGATACACCGTTTGTAATATTTGCACTTGAAAATATGGCACCACCAGAAGCAGTTCCTGTAGCTTCTGCGGTATTTCCTGTAAATTCACCAGAAGTAATAGAGCCTACCGCAGCATTATACCAGAGAGCACCACCTTGGGCAGTTGCTCCGGTTGCAGTATTATCAGTGAAAGAACTTTGTTCAATGCCGCTTGCAATAGTTGCATTACTATATACCGCACCCCCAAAAGCATTTCCGGTTGCTTCTGCAATGTTTTCATTAAATTCACCAGAAATGTACTTCAAAGTAGTATTTGCCCAAACAGCACCACCTTGTGCAGCTGATCCTTTAGCATAGTTCTGTTCAAAAATTGCATCCGTAATTCCTGTATTAAAAGTCGCAGTTGAGTAAACAGCACCACTGTAAGCATTAACAGTAAAATTTGAATAGTTTCCTATATATTCACCAGAAATTGTTCCTAACTTATTACTAAACCAAAGAGCACCACCTTGAGCAGCAGAACCATCAGCATAATTCTTTTCAAATCTTGCATCAATTGTTTTGTTAGCCATATTACTGCTATTAGTCCAAACAGCACCACCTTGAGCATTGTTACCATCAGCACTGTTTGATGTAAATGTCGCATTTGTTATACCATTCGTGATAGTTCCTGTATTATAAATAGCACCACCATAGGCACTATTAGAATTATCAGCAGTACTTGTATAGTTACCAGTAAATTCACCATTTATACCTTTAATAGTTCCTGAATTGTATATAGCGCCACCATACGTAATACTACTACCACGTACATAATTCCCGTCAAAGGTTGAATTTATAGTACCAATAGTACTCTGGTTAAAAATAGCACCACCATAAGCTTCTTCCGTATTATACGCATCAGCCCACGCATAGTTATCAGTAAAATTGCTAATTATATCACCAATAGTTGCGGTATTATAAATTGCACCGCCTCGAGCATACGCACTTGCACTATTTGAAGTAGAAGAACTTCTGCTTTCAGAATCATAAGTATATTCATATGAATAGGCATCAGGTCTAGAATTTGCAGTAACACTATAGTCATAATTATTATAATAACTTTCATAAGTGTCGCTATCTGACTCGTATTTGTACTCGTTACCATCATTACCTGCTGCAGAGTATGAACCAGAAATAGACGCTGAAAAGGTTTCATCTACGGGTGGAGTTTCATTATTCGGTCTAGTAAGTGTTATTGTTGCGGAAGTTGAAGCTTCAGCTCCACCAGACGAGACATTACATGTTCCCCCAACAGCAGTCGTAGAACCACCATAAGAAGAACCTCTTGTGGAAGATGCAATAGCAGCATTATTAGTAAAATCTCCAGAAATTTTTGATATTGAGCCTCCAGTGTTAGACAAAGCACCACCATAGGCATAACTAGTCGCCGAAGTTGATGCCCCTGCACTTGCACTGGCAGTCGCACTGGCATTTACCCTAGAGGTCGCAGAGGCAGAGGCTGTAGCAGTATAACTTCCATATATTGATTTCGTACCATCAATGATATAATTAACAGTAGTTGAAGCTGTAGCTTTTCCACTTGTAGAATTAGCAGTTCCGCCATAAGCATTAGCACTACCACCGTAAGCTCTACCGCCATTTGCTTTTGATTCTGCTTTATTTCCAGAAAAATCTGCTGATAAGTTATTTATTGTACCTGTATTTGACAGAGCACCACCATAAGCAGAAGATGTAACTGAAGAACTGGCATCCGCAGATGCAGTAGCATCTGCGGATGAATACGCTTGTGAAGATATAGAATTACTTTGAGATAATGAATCTCCATTCATATCACTAGTTTCAGTAACATCTTTCGTAATAATGTTAGACACCTCTCCAGAAGTTGCCGTAGCAGTTCCTGCATATGCATAAGCAGTACCCGCTGTAACATCACGACCAGTTGCGGTATTAGAAACTTTATTATTACTATATGTCCCGCTTATATCACCTGCACTGCTAGAGTTACGCTGAGCACCACCACTTAATGAAGTTGAATAAGATCCACTTACATCTGCACTAGCACTTACATCCGCAACGGCAGACGCATATGTGCTATCTCCACTTCCGGTAGCTACATCAGAGACTGTATCATCCGTACCACTTTTGGTAACAGTAGAGCCACTCATTGAACTACCTTTTGTTGATTGTGAATTAGTTTGATTACTATAAGATACTGCAGAACGCGGTGCAGCTGCCAAGACTGTCCTTGGCGTTGCTGTTTCTGAAACACTCTGCGTTTGTGCAGCTTGAGGACTTGCACTTGCAGCTTCTTGATATTGAAGATAAACTGTTTCATTATTAGGAAGTTGTATCGTTATTGTACCTTCACCCGGTTCTGATACTTCTACCCAGTTTGCATTGCTAGTCGTTTGTCCATTATTAAACTGTATTTTGTAATAATTAATTGTTACTGTACCATCAGGATTTGTAACGCGGTTGATATAATCATAATTTTGAGCTGTACCCGGAACTAGAGTACAATTATTTCCAAGATTTGAGGGTAAACTAGTAGTATTTAGCACAACAGGATTCAGTAATGTTTCCGTGTCGGACACTTCAGCAAAGGCTAAAGCATTTGTACCAAATATCATGCAGCCGGTCAACGCCGCAGCTACCAGCCTTTTTCTTAAGGTTTTATTCTTAATTTGGTTATTTACATCCAGCATTATAAACTCTCAATAAACTGTTGAAAGATGCTCACATTCTCTAATAAATCTATGACTATCAACATATCTATTATAACTCATTTAACACGAAAAATAAAGCATATTTACAATTTTTAATATCTTTATACTAGAAAAACATTTGCATAGCATTAGGTAACGCCGAATGATACTTTGATACCGGAGGCTGAAGTTTGTTGTTATATGTTACATGGTCATTGTCCACAGACACCCACTCACCTTGAATAACTCCATCTTTATATTCTTTTGTTCCTGCTATTTTTAAATCCGCTTTCGGGTTAAGTAAAAAGAAATTTTTTGTACCGACAGTATCATTATATGCTAACCCCAAAGCCTTAAAATCAGGAATTTTTTTAGATATCACATTTAGATTACTGATATCAGTATTTATTTGTATATGTTCCATATATTTGTATATAGAAAAATTATAATTATGATTATAATAACATAAAGGAGCCGAATTTCTGCAATTATTGTATGTCAAATACGCATCAATTTTGGCTAGGGTTCCCAAAGCAAAAGGCTTATCCAAACTTCTTACTTCGGGTCTATTCATTTTTAGTACATATTTTTTACCCTCTGGAGTAAATACTCCAAATACATTTTTGTCTGATTTTCCCTCCGTAAAATAGGCAAAATCATATTGTCTGTTATTTATTTTTAAACTATTTATTTTTTTCTTGGTTTTAACACCAAATTCCATATACTGACTTAAATATTCAGCAATTTGCTTTAAATGCTCCTTAGGAATTTCTTTAGGTATATTGCCTATAGAAAACGCGTCATTATGATGTAAATTACTATTTTTTTTTTTTAAAACATCACCATTCCAATCAGGTCTTATTCTTAAAAGCTCGTCTACAGAATGTGCGCTACTTACCTTCCAGTCAATAAATTTTGCATACGATTGATAATAAGGACTATCATACATAAATGGCATTAATATTTTAGAATCATTAGGCAAAATAGTTTCTAAGGTATTTACTATACTTATTACCTGTCTAGGGTTATATGTAATACTTGATAATAATTCTCTACTCCTGTCGACAGTATTTAGTATATTTGTCAAAAAATTATTTAACACCTCCGGCTCTGCTTTTATTTTTAGAAATGAGAAAATTGCAGGAGTCTTATTAACATTAATATACCAATCATACTCTTCCCAAAGTTTTTGTATTGGACGACTTTTAAAATTTATTTTTGCATAGCTGACAGGATAGTTAAAATTCGTTTGTTTACTATGATTTAAAAGTGTTTGTTCTTTTGTTTTATTATGGGTATTATTTTTTCTTGTGTATGTTAAAACATTTTGATTAATTTTATTTATTTGCATATAACCGTCTCCTGAGTATTCAAAAACCGAGAATAATTTATTTTTCCCCATAATTAGGTTTGCTGTTTAAAATATTTACTAAACTTAATAAAATAAGGTAATATAATATTTGTAAAATGTTTAGTAAATACGAAAAATTAAGGAAATATTTATCAGATTTAAAAAAAGTTGCAATAGCTTTTTCCTCAGGAGTTGATTCAACATTTTTGTTGAAAGTCGCTAAAGATGTATTAAAAGAAAAGGTTATTGCAATTACCGTAGAATCTTCGTTGATACCCCAAGGAGAGATAGATTCGGCCGCTAACTTTTGCAGAGAAAATAATATAATGCATTATGAAATAAACTTTGATATAAATGATATAAAAGGATTTTGTGACAATACAGAGATGCGTTGCTATATTTGTAAAAAAAATATGCTAACTAAAGTCAAAGAATTTGCGAAAACAAAAGGGATTGAACATATCCTAGAGGGTTCAAATTATGATGATACAAAAGATTATCGACCGGGTATGCGTGCTGTAAAAGAGTTAGGAGTTTTAAGTCCTCTGCAATACGTAGAACTTACAAAGTCAGAAATAAGAAGTTTATCCAAG
>CALURS010000124.1 GCA_944323215.1 Candidatus Gastranaerophilales bacterium
TAGATATTCTTGGTGTAATTCCTTTTGATGAAAATTTGGCAAGTAATCCTATGGAAAGGAACTCAGACAAGGTTGTTGATGCAATAAAACAATTCTATTTTAGACTGAATTTGCCGCAGGAGGGCGCTTGATTTTAGACGGTAAGGCAGTTGCTGTACAAATAGTTGAAAAATTAAAGGCGGAGTTGGCTAAAAAAAATGTTACTCCACAGCTCGCTGTTATACTTATAGGGGATGATCCTGCAAGTAGGGTTTATGTCAGAAATAAGCAAAAAAAAGCTGAATATATTGGTATAAAAACTCAACTTTTTGAATATCCTGTTGATGTTGCAGAAAAGGTTGTACTTGATAAAATTTACCAATTAAATAATGACAAAAATGTAACGGCTATATTGGTCCAGATGCCTATACCTGAGCATATTTCCAGAGAAAAAATAATTATGGCAATTGATCCCAGAAAAGATGTTGATTGCTTTACTCCTGAAAATGTCGGGAAATTAAGTATAGGGCTTAAGCCATATTTTTACCCTGCAACTCCTCAAGGAATTTTAATGCTGCTTGATTATTATAAAATTCCTATAGAGGGGAAACACGCTGTTGTTATCGGTCGTTCTAATATTGTTGGAAAACCAATGTCGCAAATGCTTTTAAAAAGAAATGCGACAGTAACAATTTGTCATTCGCATACAGAAAATTTAGAAGAAATAATAAAAACCGCAGATATAATAATTTCTGCGGTTGGTAAAAAAATTGTAAGATGTAAGATGGTTTCTAAAAAATCTGTTATTGTTGACGTTGGTATATATAAAGATTCTAACGGCAACTTGACCGGCGATGTGGACTTTGCTGAAGTCGCTCCTTTGGTTGATTTTATTTCGCCTGTTCCGGGTGGCGTTGGACCAATGACTATTGCCTCCCTTATGATTAATGTTGTTAACTCTTATGATGATAATAATCCGGTGTCTTGAGCGCTGGTTGATACAGATTCGTTGTAGCTTTCTATCATTGCACTTAGCTCTGTTACCATTGCATCATATGTGCTGACTGCTAAGTCATATTCTGTATCTAAGTCGGAATATTCTTCTAAAGCATCAGGATTGTAACTTCCAACTTTTGCATATGCGTATGCTGAAAATGCTGCTTCTGATTTACAGCCGGTCTTTACTGTTACGCCTCTACAAGTAAGACTTTTTCCGTCTTCTCCATAATATCCTTGATCGTAAGCTGAATCGTATGCACTTACCCATTTTTCTTCTGCTGACTGTTGAGCTGCAAGTTTTGAGGCGTTTGCTTCTTGTTTTGATGCCCACAATGTTTGTTGTAATACTGCAAAGTTATAATCTGCTTTACAATTTAATAGATTTGATAATAACGCTGCTGTGTTTGCCATTGTTCTATCCTCTTAGTTTCATCTTACATATATATAAAGTATTTATTTTTTATCTAATTTCATAACTTATTTATTTCGTTACATTTCTTTACAAATGATGTAAAGTCTTTGCATTTATTATCCTAAATGTAACAAATTATATACAGAGTAATGACAAGTTTATATTATTAAGGTATTATATACTTGGAGAAAAGGGGTATTTTTATAATGATAGAGAATAAAAAACTTGAAACAATAAATCCTGTAAAGAGTACATTCTCAAGTGATCAGGATATGTTTACTTCGCTTTCTACATCTGCATTGTTAGCAAAAAGTGCAGTTCCATACTCTCATAGAAGAGTTGCAGATAATTATGTTATTATAAAGCGAATTTATAAGTTTCAGGCCGTACAAAGCAGAATTACTAATGCGGAGTTGGCGTTGCTTAAAAAATACGATTTTAATACCCTTGAGTTTTCTACTATAAAACAGATTAATGATGAACTGATGTATTTGAAAAAGTGGTCGACATCTAATAATGAAGCACTTAGAAAAGATGCAGATACTTTAATACAGATACGAGCAAAAGAATTAAAATATATTGTTGCAAGTCGTTACTCAGGAATAACAAATGAGGTTTATAACGGCTATAAGGCTTTAGAAAGATATTTTGAAGAGATATCAAAATTTTATTCCAGAGTTTGTTAACAAAAGTAACATTTTATTTTTATTAAGGCAAATATAAATCTTGATACGTTTTATAGAGACAGGAAGGTGAGAAACAGTTATGTCTCTAAGTGTTAATAATAATTCAAAAGTGATTACTCCAAGGCAAAATTTTGGTACATTATATCCCACGACAAAAAAGAAGCCTGTTGATTCCGGACTTTCTAAAGGAGAGAGAACGGGTGTTGCATTATCTTCTATGTTAGGAGTCTCTGCTGCCCTTGCAATTCTTGCAAAGACGGCTACTTGGAAGAAGTTTTCGTTAAATCCCAAGAAAATAATGAATACAAAGATTAAAGATACATATTTATATCAAGTAAAGTTTGAAGAGAAAGAAATTATTTCAATGGCTGCCGGTTCTATTTTAGGTGGTTTAGTAGGTGGTATGATTATTGATGACCGCTCCAATAATAATAAAGCTGAAGTTAAATCCAAAGTTGGAGAGGCAATTATTCAGTTTGGAAATGCTTGTGTTCCTATTATTACAGTTGGACAGTGTGCAAGATTAGGCGAATTTACTGAAGGGAAAATTTTGTCTAAAATGTCAGAAAATTCAAGTAAATTTGTAAAGCACTTGGCTAAACTGCCAAAGTTAGCACTTATATTAGCCGGATTGTCTGTCGGAATGTTAATTGGAAACAGGGCAGCAAATTATTTGAAAAAAGTTTTATTAGGATGTGACGAAGATAGAAAAATTAAAGCTAGTGATATGTTGATGCACTGGGATGATTTATGTGTTGGAGCTTCGTTCTTATCAGATGGACCTTTTGTCCAAGGTATTGCAAGGTTAGTACCTGTTGCTATGCTCATGGCAGGATATCAAGTCGGTTGTAAAGGGCTGGATCATAAAGAGGTTAAGATTTCTCACAAACAAAATGAAATTGATAAGTATGATAATAATATTTCTCAAGACAAGATTGTTGAGAAGTTAAATTCTGATGAAATAAAAGATGTTAATATCAAAAGTTAATTAAAAAAATATTTTTATTTTAGAATATGTATTTTCTTTAATAGATATCTTCCTGCTAATATAAATGAACCCAGTCCAACAATTCCTGCTGTTATTTTGTTCCAAAGCAGATTTTTGACTTTAGTAAAAAAATTGTTTTCTTTTTTATTCTGATTATTTGAGGTAGTACCTGTTTTGTTTTCGCGATTTAACTCTAACAAATCTCTATCAATTTGTTGTCTTATATAGCTTCCGTCAACTCTTGCAAAACGATTATCCGGAATAAAAATATCCCTATTAGGATTAGGCACAATATCACTTGACGAGCCTGTTAAATAATCTTTGGGATTATAGTCAAGGACTCCGCGTCTATATAAGTTTTCAAGAGTACTCATATCTGTCATTTCTGTTACCTGCACACCTATTCTTATTTATAAAGTTATTTTTGCAATAAAAATTGCCTAATTTATTTGATTTTGTTAAAATCTATTAAGTGAAGAAGAGTGTTTTTAGCGATAAATTAATTATATTTTTTATTTGGATTATTGTATCGGCAATATTTATTTTTACGTATGCGAAAATGGGCTCTCCTTTGATTGATTGCGGACGTGAAGCTTATATTCCTGAGCAGATTTTAAAAGGGCAGGTTTTGTATAAAGATATTTTTAATATTTATGCTCCGGCGGCTTATTTATTTAATGCTCTCTTATATAAAATATTTTCACCTAACCTTAATGTTTTATATTATGCGGCTTTTATTAATTATGGAATTTTAAATACGTTTTTATATTTAATTTCAAGATTTTTCATTTCTAAAGAAAGAGGGTTTATTCTAATTTTTTTAATTGTTGCTACAACCGGTATTTCCGGAAATGTTTTTAATTTCTTCTTCCCTTATTCTTATGGTATGGCGTATGGCATTACAGCTTCTGTTATTGCGATTTATTTTTTAGTTAGAGGGAATAAAGCTTCTGATTTTTATTGGGCAGCTTTATTCGCAGGGCTAAGTGCAGCATTAAAATATGAATTCATTTTGTTTATAGTCCCATTAGTTTTTGTTTCTTTATACAGGCAAAGAAGTTTACTGAAAGTCATTAATATTATTATTTTATATATGTTTTTCCCTCTTTTGAGTTTATTGATTTTGTTTTGTCAGGGCATAAATGTTAGTGATTTATACAAAGAATTTTTGATTCTTAATTCTGTTTTTAGCTCAAGGGCAATGTGGTATTTTTATAATATTACAGGGATTACTTTTTCGATTTCGCATATTTGGATAATGCTATTTACATCGATTATATTTTTTGTATCAATTTTTCTCCTTGAATGTAAAAAAAATTGGAGAGCTTTATTAAAAATAGTTTTGATATTTTTCATTGCGGCTTATGCTGTTTCTTTTTTCAGTTATAGTTTTTTTGTGTTCATCCCTCTTAGTATATTACTTTTGTTTATTTTTCGGTTTAAGAAATTAGGTTATAAAGCTGTTGTTTTGGCTATATCTATCTTTGCTATTTCTATTAAAGTATTTTTTTTTTTATTGTTTTTTAGTTACGGTGTTTATTATATTGGTTTATTTTTTGTTCTTATGGCGGTTGTCTTGCCAATTTCGTATAGGAAAAAATTTATCATCGTATTGGCTATTTTTGTTATTTATTTATCTTCATTTTGTTTTAAAACTATAAAAATTAAAAGTGGAATTATAGAATCTTCCAGAGGCAGAGTTTATGCAGGAAAAGCCCAAAGTATTCCGTTTATGCAGACTTATAATTATTTAAAAAATAATACTTTAAAAGAGGATAAAATTCTTTGTCTGCCGGAAGAACCTTTAATGAATTTTTTGTTAGATAGAGATACTGATAATTATTTATATTCTCTGATCCCTATGTATATTGAAGTTTTTGGAGAGCAAAACATTATTGATAGAATTGAAGATGTTAAACCAAAATATATAGTTGTTAATGATTGGAATACAAATTCTTATTATTTTAATTATTTTGGAAAAGATTATGCTTTAGGTATAATGCAGTATATTAATGAAAAATACTCAAAAGTATTTGAAACTAATTACGGATTAAAACATGTGGTATATAGGAGGCGATAATTATGAAGTATTTGCACGCAATGATAAGAGTTAAAAACATTGATGAATCATTGAAATTTTATGAACAGCTTTTAGGAATGAAGCAAGTCAGAACAAAAAGATTAGATGATTGTATGTTATATTTCTTGGAAGATGAAGAAGGCAGTCAATTAGAATTAACATATAATGATGAAACTCCAAAAGAAGGATATAATAACGGAAATGCTTTTGGACATTTTGCTTTTGGTGTAGAATCATTAGACGAGTTTACCAAAAAGTTACATTCATTAGGCTATGAATACTTATATGAACCGTTTGACTTAGATGGCAAGGGCTCTATGATTGCATTTGTTAAGGACCCTGATGGTAACGAAATAGAGTTAGTCCAAAATGTTGTTTGGGATTAATTAAAATAAATTTTAGATGAAAAAAGGTCAAGGCAGGTTTTATATTCTTCCTTGACTTTTTAGTTACCAAGAATTAGTGTAACAGGTCCGTCATTTATCAATGATACATTCATCATCGAACCAAATACTCCTGTTTTAACGCTGAAGCCTTCTTTTTCTAAATAA
>CALURS010000125.1 GCA_944323215.1 Candidatus Gastranaerophilales bacterium
TCTGGTATTTCTGGTGGTAGTGATATTCAACCTTTTAATGAATGGAAGGATATTGTTGTAGATAGATATAGAAACCCTATTACATATTTTAATGAAAATAATATTAAAAATACTGCTAAAAGTGTTGCAGGTGTAACAAAAGTTTGGGTAAAATCTACATATCCGACAGTAGGTCAATGTACTGTTTATTTTATTCGTGGTAATGATGAAAATGTTATTCCGGATGCAAATGAAGTTCAGATTGTTGCAAATAAGATCAAGGCATTATCTACTGTAAAAGATGATAAAGATGATACTTTTGTTCTTGCTCCTACTGCAAAAACAGTTAATTTCAATTTTAGCGAGATTGTTCCAAATACTCCAAATATGAGAACTGCAATACAAAATTCTTTAAAGCAACTTTTTGAAGATGAAGCAGATCTGGAAAAAAATATGACAGAAGATGATTATAGAACTGCAATTAAAAACAGTTTTGATATGGAAACAGGTACAAAATTGCAATCGTTCGCTCTGACTGCTCCAATAGGAGATATTACAGTAGGTTTAGGAGAGTTGACAGTATTAGGCGATGTAACCTTTTTATAATTTAACTAAAATATAACGAGGAGATAAAATAAATGGCTAATTTAACAATTTCTACAAATAGTAATAATAAAGAAGAATATAAAAGACAGGCTCAAATTCTTGCAAATTATTTACCTCAAGGCAAGGCTTGGGATGCAAAAAACATAGAAGAAAGCAATTTGAGAAAATTACTCAATGCTTTTGGTAAAGAATTTGTCAATGTTGATGAAAGTCTTAAATGGCTAAAAAGAGAGTTGAATATTAGAACTACATTCGATTTATTACCTGCTTGGGAAGAAGCCTATGGAATACCAGATAATGAAGATATTTTTACTATTGAAAATAAAACAATAGAAGAAAGACGATTTAATTTATTATTTAAAGAGTTGATGAATGGTGCAGATAGACCAGAAGATTGGGAATATCTTGCATCTTTGCTAGGTCATAAAATAAAAGTTTATCCAGCATCAAAAACCAATAGATTTCCTTATACATTCCCTATAAGGTTTTTTGATAATTCAAAATATGTAATTCAAATTGATGTTTTCGATGCTTTGAAACCTGCGATATTCCCTTTAGCATTCCCCTTTGTTTTTGGTAATAATAAGTTAGCTTGGTTTCAAAAAGTAGTTAATATCATAAAACCTGCAAATTGCAGTGTTCATTTTAGTTATCCAGATAAAAAAGAAGAAGAAAACAATATTGATGTGGAAAACCCACCAATAGAAGAAGAACAGTAATAGTAATATTAGAAAAGGAGAAAAATTTATGGACATAGTTTCAAAAATGAATGGTAGTGAACTATCTGCAACGGAGTTTAATCAAATTCCAGATGAATGTGAAAATGTAATCAAATCGGCAGGATTAACTCCTTCCGATAAAGTAAATACTCAAATGGCAGATGCAATAGCCCAAATTGTAGGAGATGGAAGTGGTTTTATTGCTTCTGGAACTGCAAATGCTATAATTCTTACCCAAAAAACAGGAAGAAAAGCAATTTCAAGTCTTACTGATGGATTAAAAGGCACATTCAAAAGTACAAATTCCAATACATCTGCGACAACTCTAAACTTATGTAATTTGGGTGCTAAACCTGTTGTTAAAAATGGTGTTGCTTTGGAAGGTGGAGAAATTAAAGCCAATATGTATTATAATTTTATTTATGATGCAACAAATGAAAGATTTGAGATTTCAAGTTATATTTTTGAAACAGATGAAACAATAGCAAGTTTCATAAATAGACTTTATGATGGTGTAGATTTAACTCAAAAATTTGCAGATGAAATTGCAGATTATTCAGATGAATGGCAGTGGATAAAGGCTAGAATTGATGCAGGCAATTTTGATGGCTTGCTTGTTGGAGATTATATTCCAGTTACAATTCAAGCAGGTATGGCAGGTGGTAAAACTATTACTCAACAAACTTTACAATGTCAAATAGCGGGTATAAACACATATAAAAATTGTGGAGATACAGAAATAGGCAATCATATAGATTTTATTTCAAGGGAAGTAATTGATACTGAAATAACTTGGAACCCTAAAGATAATAATAACGGTACATCTGCTCAACATAAACCTTGGCTTGCTTCTCAAGTATATGCTTGGTTGAATGGTATAAATAACTATACTACATCTGCATATCAAAATGTTGCTCATGGTATGAATGCCCTTAATTCTGGTATTTTTCAATTATTGCCGACAAAATTAAGAAATCTTATTATTCAGAAAAGAATGCTTTTAGATAATAGATATAGCAGTAGTGAACTATTGACTTATTCTCAAGATTGGGATTGGGTTGATGCAGGATTTTTATGGTTGCCTGATGAAATGGAAGTTTATGGAACTCAAGTAAGAAGTAACCTTGGTTATCATCAAGGATATTGGAACCCAGAAGCACATATTGGTGTTGCCTATCCTCTATATCTAGGTCAAGGCAGAAATAGAGTTAAGAGAATGTCAAATGGAGCGCGCTCTGCTTGGTGGCTGGTGTCGGTTCCGTCCCTTGACTCCACCTTTGCGTGCAATGTGGACTACAATGGCTATGCCAACAGCCGTTTGGCTACTTTTGCCGGTGTTCGTGTTCCGCTCTGCTTCCGTATAGGCTAATCTTTCAATCTTTAATCGCCCACTTTATGTGGGCGTATTAAAAAGATGTATTAAATTCGTTCATAAGGTAGATAATAATATGAGTAGTGTATATAAAAGATTTAGAGGAGAAACTGCAACTCAATTTATAACCAATGCTTTAACCCTACAATCAGAAATAACAAATTATGTATGTAGAGATAAAGTAGTTCCTAAAAAGAAAAGGTTTCTAATAGGTAAAAAATTGATAGATAAAATAGATGAAATGGTTGATAATATCACATTCGCAAATTCTATTCGTGCCACTACAAAAGAAAAATTTTCTCAAAGACAGGAATATCAACAAAGAGCCATAATAAATTGTTTTCAACTCCAAAATCAAATAATAAGACTTGAGAAATGCACAGAAACAGTAACTATCAAAAGTCTTGATAAAATTATAGATTTATTATGCAAAGAACTCTTATTATTAAAAGGTTGGAAAAAGTCTGATAAAATGGTTTCGTGATACAATTAAATCAATAGGTTATCAGTTGTAAACGCTCTACTTGGTGGCTGATGTCAGTTCCGTCCAATAACTCCACCAATGCGTGCAATGTGAACAACAATGGCAATGCCAACAACAATTTGGCTACTAATGCCGGTATTCGTGTTCCGCTCTGATTTCTTTCATTCAGACATAGTAGCATACGATTAAATAGTATGCGAAATCAGTAAAAAGAAAGGAAGGAACTGATAACCTTTGAGAATATAAATTTATTCTCATAAATATGTACCTTGATACCGAAGAATGAACGCCATCTTTATTTTTTTAATTTTAATTTAATATTGTATGTGCATAGCAAGTAAATTGTGTGTTATAGCTTGTTTTATGTTCAGAGGTTTAGCAGATAAATAGATGAATGCACAAAATCTACTGTACGAGGTATATTTCAATAATGTCAAGAAGAAAAAGAAGATACGAAAATAGAAAAAATAAAAGAATTTTAAAAAATAAATTTATCGAAAAATATGATAATTTTGAAAATATTATTAGTCTTGAAGCCTTGTATAAATCTGCAAAAATGGCATCTAAAGGAGTTAATTGGAAAGCAAGCACTCAAAAATATATGAACAATATTCTCTTTAGAATATGGAAAACAAGACAAGATTTATTAAAAGGTAAAGATATAAGAAAAGGCTTTATTAAATTTGATATTTATGATAGAGGTAAAACAAGGCATATTCAGAGTGTTCATTTTGAAGAAAGAGTTGTGCAAAAATCATTTTGCCAGTTTGCAGTATATCCTATTTTCTCAAGAAAAGTTATTTTAGATAATTATGCAAGTCAAAAAGGTAAAGGAACTCACTTTGCTTTATCAAGAATAGAAAAATTTTTAAGAGAATATATAAAAGAAAATGGTATAGATGGATATGTGTTAAAAATAGATTTTAAAAGTTATTTTGCTAATATAGATCACGATAAACTTAAAGAGATTTATAGAATATATTTTAAAGATGAAAACATTTTAAAACTTTCAGATGATTTTATAGATGCTTTTGGAGAAATAGGTCTTGGTTTAGGAAGTGAAGCAAGTCAAATGAGTGCAGTTATGTTCACTGATAAAATAGATAAATTTATAAAAATCATATATAGAAGTTTCGGAAAATATATGGATGATAGTATCATTATATGCAAAGATAAAGATGAATTAAAAAGGTTTTTATCAGTATTGAGAGAAAAATATTCAGAAATGAAGATAATTCTAAACGAAAATAAAACTTGTATATCTAAATTATCAAAAGGTTTTATATTCTTAAAAACTAGATTTATTATAACAAAGGATGGTAAAATCATCAAAAGACCTTGTAAAGATGCAATTACCAGAGAAAGAAGAAAGATTAAAAAGCAAATTAAGTTATTACAAGGTGGGTATATTACAAAAGAAGAAATAAAACAGAGTTTTGAAAGTTGGAAAGGTTCTATGCTAAAAAGAAACGCAAGACAAACTGTGTATAATGTTGAAAAGTTATATAAAAAGATTTTTCAAGAATAAAATGCTATAATTTATATGTAATAAATTTAAAAAGGAGAAAACTATGATAACAGCTTATTTGTATAGTAAAGAATCAAATGAATTTCAAGCATCTCAAATGTTTGATAAAGATGATTTAATTCCAGAAAATTCAACCACTAAAAAAGTTCCTATGGTTGGAGTTGATGAAGTTGCCGTTTTTGATAAAGAAACATCTAAATGGAAAGTTGTAAAAGATTACAGATTTACTCATAAAATGATAAAAGATAATGAAATCTTTAATATAGAAAATTACGGAGAAATACCAGATGGATATGAACTTATAACAAACGAAGAAGCAGAAAAGCTTTATGAATATAAAAAAATTCAAATGCTTTCTATGACAAAGTTAGATTTCTTTAAATATGTTGTATCTCCAAATGGTATTTCATATAATGAATTAAAACAAATTATCAATAGCGATGAAGATTTATCTGCACAATGGGAATTGTGTAGCAGAGTATATAGATACAATTCTTTCCTAGATATAGAGAATATTAGTAAATTTATTCCAGATATTACCTCTGAAATGCTAGATGATATTTTTAAAACATACGGAACTGCGTATGAAGTTCCTCAAAAAGAAGATGGAATTTTAACTCAAATTTCTTCTGAAATATAGTAAAAATATTTGGTTGGGTGGTTGGGAAATTTTGTAGCGTACGACAATGCAACTTTGAGGGAGTAATGAACATAGGTGGTTCATTTTATATAATAAGTAAGTATAAGGAGAAAGATTATGAAGAAATTATCAGTTATTTTAGGATTGTTGCTTTTTTGTATTTCATTTGTATTTGCTAATGATGTTGCAGATCTCGAAACTTATCAAGTATCTAACGACAATAGAGCGATTATTTCTGTTCAAAAACAACCTGCAACAGCAGAGCAATCAATTCAGAAGCAGGAAATAAAACAAAATAAGTGGTGTATCATCATTCAAGTTAATGGAAAGATTAAAGATAATACCGATAATCTCAAAAAATAA
>CALURS010000126.1 GCA_944323215.1 Candidatus Gastranaerophilales bacterium
TATTAAAACTGATGAAACTATTATTGGGATTATTGTTGATAAAGTCGAAGGAATTTTACCATTTGTTGCAAATAAAGTAGATTCATTACCTTTTATTGATAAGAAAATGCTTATTGATGCTTTATATAAGTTCAATGATGAAACTATTTTCATTATAAATATTTTTTCTTTAGAAAATATAATCAAAGCATCTGATTCTTTTGAGCCTTATGATGTTCAAAGTTTGTTTCCTAAGGAAAAAGATGCTCAAGCTCTTTTAGCACAGAGAGCTGCACAGCTTATTGAAAAAGAAAAATTTCAATTTGTGCATGAAATTTATACTAAAGACAAATTTATATCATTTATGCTTAATAATAATAATTATGGTATTAAGCTCCAGTATATAAAAGAAGTATTGAAAGATACTAATATTTCAAATGTACCTTGTACCCCTGATTTTATAAAGGGAATTATGAATCTTAGAGGTGATTTTATTGCTGTTATTGATTTAAAGTGCTTTTTAGGTATGAAATCTAGCGAGAAAGATGATAAGAAGCCTTTGATAATTGTTGAGAATGAGGATTTAACACTTGCATTACAGATTGATAAAATTAATGAATTATTTGAAATCCCTGATGAGTTAATACCAAAAAACAGTGAAACCAGTAATAGTTTTGATATTATTTATAACGAAAAAGTTCATACAATATTGAATATTGATAGAATGCTTAAGGATAAAAGGTTATTTATTACTGATATGTAGATTCTTTAGGTAATTCTTTTATTTTTATGTTCGGTTGAATTTTTATTCCGTTAATTTTTGTTAGCTTACAAGTATTTTCAAGCTCAGAGTCATTTATGTTTATTTTGCCGCCGATATATTTTAGTTCTCCTAAATTAATAATATTTGATTTCCTTAATATTAAGTTTCCGCCAACAGATTCAAGATTACCTAAGCTTGTTATTTGTGAATCTTCAAAATTTGCATTTTTAGATATTTTTTTTATAGATTTGAATATTTTGTTTTCATTAAGCCCCAAGTCTGAATATTTAAAATTATTGGGTTCATAAAATGAGTCTAGTATATACATTGGTTTGTATTCTCGACCCATAATACGATTTTTAATTTTATTAATAATTGTTTTAAGGGATATTTCTTCTGTGCATTTTATATTGAAATAATTAAAAATTCTTTTTATGTCATATTCGTCAATTGCACTGCCTAAGTCAGATTTAATAGTTTTAATTTTTTCAGCAATTTCTTCGCTGTTGTTTATTCCTTTATCAATTTTAGGAAGAGTTTTTAAATTTTTATCTAAAATTCTTTTTTTTATTACATCAACATATTGCCAAGGAACGGTTTTGTTATTTTTTTCGCCTTCTATTTCTATAACATGGTTATTATATAGCCTTATTGCGACTTTAGGTTCTCCGTTTTTTAAGTATATGTGAAAATCACCCCCTGCAAGATATGCGTGAGCATTATAATCTTTTGTACACCAAGTTTTATATGAGAAGTTTCTTAAACGTTCAATATTAGAAGGAAAATTTTCTAAGTCGTGAAGTTGTGATGGAATGTATATCCATCCTGTATTAGTTACATCAAGCTCTGAAGGCATATGTGTGATAGCATTTAATTTTAAATTTTTTTGATAGATTTTATTAAAATTAAACGTATAACTTCTATCTTCCTTTAATTTATCTTTTATTTCTTTAAGAGAAAATTCTAAAACTTCAGAGTTTATAGGTGGTGGTATTTTTTTGTTTTCGGGTTTTAAATCTTTCAATATTGATGAGTAGATAACTAGGACTTCGGCTTTTGTTAGTGAAATATCCATTTCTGATAATAAATAGTTTTTCCAATTGTCTAAACGTTGTTTTCTGAGAGGAATATTATCAAGAGAACTATCTTCAAAATCTATATTTATATTATCCAAAGCCCAATCTTGCAGATCGTATTCTGAATTGAACTTTTCTAGTGGGGCTTTAAACATGCAAGCACAGGCTAATGTTAAACCGGCTAATTGTGTCTTTTTTAGTGCCTTAAAGTTTACACCGTCTGATGTCTGTTTTGACACAGAGTTTTTTTGATCAGGTCCTGAGAAATATTTATAATTAGTGTAATTTATGCTACTTAGTTTCATATTTGAAATAAATATACTGATAAAAATAATTGCTATTATGATTATTATATTTTACATTATTTTACAAAAAAAGTTATGACACTGCTGTTTTTTAATATTAAATATGTTATAATTATAGTTGCAATAGAGGTAATAAGTGGATTTTTTAAAGAAATTAAAAGAATTCAATAAACAAATCAACGATTTAGAATCAGGTATATATCTTGGTGAAAAACGCTATAGAGAAATATATGAGCTTAATCAAAAGTTGGAAGCTGAAATAGAGAAACGTACAAACGACTTGGAAACAGCAAATCGCCAGATGCTTACGTTACAGCATATTTTAGATATGATGACTGCTTCTAAGCCTCTTTCAGGAGTTCTAAATGCGATAGTAAATAGTTTGCAAACTGAGCTCGGGTATCTTCATAGTTGTATAATGCGTACATTTATTGAGGATGGAAAACAATTTCTTGAAGTTGTGGCTCATTCAGATGATGATTTTAGTTCAAAAATTCAGGGAGAAATGAGTATCCCGCTATATGAGGCAAGAATTTCTTATGAAGGTACAGCATATTATGAAAACTATTTAAAAAACAACAAAATATATTATACAAATGATTTTAGGATGTGTTTATATAATTTTTTACCCGGTGTAAAGCCTGAAAACTTGGAAAAGTTATTTAGAAATACAGGTTGCAAGTCTTGTATTCTTATCCCGCTTACATCTGATAAATCACATTACGGTTCTCTTGTAATTCTGTCCCAAAGAGAAGAACCTACAGATGCGGAGTTAAGATTTTTGGGATTATTTGCAAGACAGATTGAGCTAGCTATAACTATTTCAAATTTGTTTCAGGCAGTGAAGGCTCAAGCGATAAGTGATCCTTTGACAGGGTTATATAATAGACGTTATTTTGAAGATTTTATTAAAAAAGAAGCATTAAGGGCAAATCGTCAAAATCAAAAATTTTCCATAATCGGGTTGGATTTGGATTATTTAAAACAAATAAATGATAAATATGGTCATAATTATGGTGACATAGCTATAAAAACAATAGGAGATGTGCTTAAAAATAATGCACGTTCGGTTGATATAGCTGCAAGAATAGGTGGAGAGGAGTTCAATGTAATACTTCCCGGAATTGATTCGGAAGGTGCATTGGTTGCTGCTGAACGTATAAGAAAGGCTATTGAAAATCAGAATATACCAACAATAGGTAAAATTACTGCAAGCCTTGGGGTAGCGACATATTTTGAACAAACAGATGATGTTGATGAATTAATGGAATTAGCTGACCATGCAATGTATCAGTCAAAACATGACGGTAGAAACAGGGTAACACTTGCTAAACCGACTAAAGAAATTTCTTGGCAGGAAGTTGCATTCAATACCTTTATGGATATTCTTGCAAAACATCGTGTTCCGCTTGAGAGTGAAGTATCTGATAATATTTCTAAAAGACTTGAGACTCTTGGTATTAATAATGACGGTTTATATACTATTTCCGATACTCTTATTAAGCTATATAACCCGAATTATACACCAGGAAACACAAAGACCAAGGTTTTATTGGCTAATTCTTTGGCAAAGCGTTTTGATATGCCAAAGGATAAAATAGATAATCTCAAAGTTGCAATATTACTTTATGATATTGGTAATATAATGATACCAAAAGACTTGCTGCAAAAGAAAACTCCATTAACAGAGGAGGAAAAAGATAAAATAAAAAGTCATCCTATGATAGCTGCAAGGGAAATTTTAGAGCCTATAACGGGTATGAATACTATTTTGCCTATTATTGAAAATCACCATGAAAATTGGGACGGGACAGGTTATCCAAATGAATTATCAGGTGAGCAAATTCCTCTTGAATCTCAGATGATTTTGTTAATTGACGCATATTTTGCTCTTCAAGAACCCAGATCATATCGAAAGGCTCTTGATAAAGAGGATGCAATTGAAGTTATAAAAGCAGACGCTGGTAAAAAATGGAATCCAAAACTTGTTGAGGAATTTATTTCTATTTTAAATACCGAAGATTTTTAATATTAACCTAAGGTTTCTTTGATAAGTTTAATTTTTTCAGGGTCTTTTGTTTTTAATAAAATGGTTTTTTCTTTAGAGGTTTCACCTTTAATAACAGAAATAGATGATTTAGGAATCTTAAAGTATTTTGATAAATACTCAATGACTGCTTTGTTTGCTTTGTTTTCAATAGGCGGAGCAGTTACTTTAAGTTTTGCTTTGGCTGAACGGTCTTCCGTTAGCACAAAACCGTTTACTGAAGAATTCGGTATTATCTTAAGAACAATAACTATTCCGTCTTCTGTTACTTTTAGCATATTAAACTTTCTGAAAAACCATAATATATTCATGTTTAAAAATATAAAATCCGCCTGCTAATGCTCTATAACGCCATAAATTAGCTGTTTTCCCTTTTGCTCGTTCATTTCCTTGGACATCTTTTATTATTATAGCTTTAGTAATAAATCCGCATTTGTTCATTCTTGCCATACATTCGAAACCGAGCGGAATGTGTTGGGAATTAGCATATTTATCTCCGATAATTAAAGCTGCGAAACGACCTTTTTCAAGTAGGTTATAACCATTTTGTGCAACTTTCTCGAATAAATTATAAAATTCTTCTGTAGAAGAACAATTTGATAAATCTTCTTTTTTGTCTGAAAACTTAATAATATCGTCGTAGGGTGGATGAAGCATTAATAATTGAGCGGATTTTCTGCCCATAATGTCTAATCTTGCTTTAATTTTTTCCACGGCCAACTCTGAAGTTGAATCTCCACAAATAATATTTACATCTGTAACTAATTGTTTTGGTGTGAATTTCTCAGAGACAGATTCTGCGAGTTCTTCTTTTAATTCCACTCCAATGCAGCGTCTGCCCATATTTATGGCTTCAATCCCCGATGTTCCAGAACCAAAAAATAAATCTAATACTATATCATTCTTTTTTGTGTAGCGTTCATAAATTTGTTGGGCAATTTGTGGAATATAATTCCCGTGGTACTCGTTTGAATGACCATTTTCTCTGTCTCTTGACGGAAATTCCCATAATGTATCTGTTTTAATGTGATCATATTCTCGCCATGCTTTTAAGTTGATATCACTATATGCAGTTGTTTTTACAGCATTATTATCAACGACTTTAAGAGTATTGCTCTTTTTTGTTATTTGTTTTAAATTACTTACTTTCCCCATGGTTTTAGTGTACTAAATTTTAATTATTTTTAAATCAAGTATTTGAATGAATTTTTATTTGAAATTTCTATACTATAAATGCTACCGAGCAAAATAAATTTGGCTACTTATTTTATAGCATACCCGAATTAATCAATTTTATCTTAATAAATTAGACTAAATGGCGATTTATCACTTTTTATATCAACTTACAATTTCTGTAGGAGAAAAATGATGGATAAATTACAAAGCAAATATTTAGAGTTTAAGAACATTGATAAAGAAATGGTTGACTGGCTTGAAAATATTGCAGAGGAAAATAACTGCCGAATTGAAAAGAAAGAATGGAAAAGTAAATATAACAGTTATGTAATATATGAC
>CALURS010000127.1 GCA_944323215.1 Candidatus Gastranaerophilales bacterium
ATCTTCTTTGGTTATTTTATCAATCATAGAATATTTTAAATTAGCTTCAAGTGCACCATAAGGTGAAAATAGGCCATCCTTTATTGATTGAATTTTAAATTTGTCTAAATCGCTAAGATACAGTAATGCACCTTTGTATTCTAATTTTATAGCGGCAAAATCTTCATCCGAAAAATTTCCGTTTTTGATATCGTTGATAATTTTTTTATAGCCTAAAATTGATTTCTTAACGTTGTCATATAGTTTTTCTCCTGTTTGATCATCTTCTGTTGTTGTAAGAATGTTACAATAAAAAATTCCATTTTGTCCGTTGTATTCTTTATTATTACTGTTTACACTATATGCTAGTTGTTGATTTTCTCTAAGGTCGTTAAATGCAATTTTGCTCATTAGATTATCCAGTATACTAAAAATAACTGAATCTCGGACATTGTAATTAGTTTTATATTTAAACCCAATACTAATGTCTGCTTGAGCATTATTATTTGGATAAGTTACTACTTTAGGTCTTTCTGTATCATTATAGTAATCATATTCTTTAAATGTTTTAGCTTTTGAGTGAGGAAGATTATTAATATTTCTAAGAATTTTTTCTGTATATTGTGGTTCGTTTTTGTTCGTTGTGAAGGAAACAACTCCTGTTCCATTTTGGATAATGTAGTTATAAAGTTTTTTTACATCATCAAGAGTTACTTTGTCAATATTTTTTAAGGTTTCTTCTTGCGAAAAGTAGTTTTTAGTATTTTTTAGTGCTGTTTCTTCTATTAGAGATGTTGAATCTGGTTCAATTGCGTTGGAAAATGTTTTTATTTGTTTTTTTGCTTTTTCAAAGTTTTCTTGAGTAAGCTTTGGATTGAGTAATTGTTCATTTAAAATTTTCAAAGCAATATCCATATCATTTTTATTGGCTTGAGTTTTAATATTAATCCCTGTATCATTTGCAGAGATGTCATTGCTTATCAAGTGATTAGAAAAGAGTTGTTCTAACTGTTTTTGTGATAGGTTTTGAGTTTCTTGTGATAACATGAAGTCAAGAATTAAATCTGTACCGGCTTCAATTTCCGGACTTTGTTCACAATATATTGATAAATTAAGGTATCTATAATCATTTTTTGTATTGTATATTCCTACATCGTAGTTATTATCAAGATGATAAATGCTAATATTTTCAGGTTTTAGTAATTTTTTCCCCTTAATTCCTTTAAAAGAAATACTATTGTTAGATAATTCATTAGAAGCTTTTTTTTCTGGATGTACAACGGCAATAGATGCCTTATCTAGATTAAGGTATTTATTTACACAGTTTTTTATATCTTCAGGCGTTATAGATTGGATAGTTTTTTTGTAATCAGTGATAGAACAGTCCCCAGTTTTAAAATGAGAAATTCCTAGTATATCCAGTATTCCTTCCGGAGTTTGCAATTGTTTATCCAGCATATTGATTAATTGTTTTTTTGCAAGATTCAATTCTTCATTTGTTGGGGTGGTAAAATTAGCAATAGCATCAAAGATTACTTTTAGCGGTTTTTCTGTATCATTTTCTAATGAATTAAATTCAAAATAAACAGCTTGGCTGTCCTCCGGTATTGTGCTAATTTTTTCTCTATTCATTTTAATTACTGTTGTTTCGTTTAAAAATGGCTCTGTTATTGAGGTATAGGAATTACCTAATAATAAAATACTAAGAAGTTCCAGCGCCATTGTATCTTTTAAATTCTTATTTTCTGGTCCGTTAAATAATATAAAGCCTGTAGTCTCTTTTGCTTTAGGCGAAATTATATCTCTCCTTATGCTTTTTTCAATTGGTTTTAATTTATTAACTTTTTTGTTTAACGGATTTAAAGGCGTTGTATGGAAATGTTTGGCAATAAGCTTTATAGTTTCATCAGGCATAACATCTCCTGCAATTGTCGTGTACATATTTGCAGGATGGTAATTATTTTTATAATATTTTTGAATATCTTCTTGCGTTAAATTTTTAATATTTTCAACTCTACCGGCGATATAATCATCAGAGGTTGTTTCTAGATTATAAAGGTTTTTTAGCCCTAGATTGAAGGCATAAGTATCCGGAAAATCTGTATACATATTGATTTCTGATATTACAGCACCTCGTTCTTTTTCTATCATTGGTTTAGTAAGGGCAAGGTCGTTCATCATTGCACCTTGAATACTTATTATTTCCTCCAAATCAGTATCATTGAAAATTGGGGCTTGTATATAATAATCAGTGAGAGCAAAGTTTGTAGCAGCATTCGTGTAACCTCCTATATTACTTACCAGTCTAAATACATCTCCTGTTGAGAGCTTTTTATATCCGTCCGAGCCATTTGTACCATTGAATGCCATGTGCTCCAGAAAGTGACTTATTCCTCTTTGTTTGTCATTTTCATTGATTGCACCGGTATTTACAAATGTTCTTATTATGGTTGAATTCGTTTCCATTGGCAGAATAGAAACTCTTAGCCCATTTGATAATTTATAATTGTGTATTTCTTGACCATTATCAAGTGTTTTTACCCCAAGTTTTGTATAACCGCTTGGTACATTAACTTTTATTGGTAATTTTAAATTCGGTAATTCTGTTACCGTTTTGTTAGTGCTATTTTGAGACGTTTTTTTCTCTGTTTTAAAATTGACGTTACTATTTATAGCCGCGTTTTTTTGTATTCCATCAAACCTTATCATATTATTATTAAAACAGTTTTAGGTATAAATTTGCTCTTTTGTAAACCTTTTTTTACAAAATTCTTGGTTTTATTGAATTTAACAAAAAAATATTGTAAAATGTTAAGAGTTGTTAAGAAAACTCAAACAAAAAAAGCAATTTTGTAACATTTATATACTTTATATATACACGAGGTGAAAAATGGAAAAAAGATCTACGTTTGAGTATAGAGTAATAGAAAATAAAGAGAAAATAGAGTCTGAGAATAGAATACGAACATCACGTCATCAGACAAATCCTATGTTGGAGAAGTTTTTAGAATTTAGGCAGGCGAGTAAACTACAGCCAAAAGATTTGATATAGCATGTATGAGGTAAAGAGCAGAATTTATAAGGATTTAAACAGAGTCCAGAAAACGGGACTCTGTAATTTCTTGCGTGCACTGGTCAAGGCAAATATGGTGTTATCAGTAGATGAAATATTGGATAAATTTCTATCTGATGAGAGATATTATGAGGAGTTAGGTGCTTCGAAATTTGAGTTTTTGTCTGAGGTATTGGAAGATAGCGATTTTTTAAACGATACAAGGTTGTATTTAGCAGAATGTAAAAAGTATTATGAATATAAAAAATCACAGGCTCCTGTGAGAGCTGCCCAGAAGGAATTTGAGAAAAAGAAGCGTAAATTTTTACAAGAAGTAAAGATGTCAAAAGAAAAGCCGACAAAGAAGCAAATTTATTATTACGAAAAATTATGTAAGAGATATAATATAGAGGGAATAGATGTAGAATTTGCCAGTCGTCTGGATATGAAAAATGAGATAGAAAGAATAATAGATGAACATTCAAGAGATTACAAAAATATTGACTGATGCTGGTATAGAACTGAATGAAGCGCAAGCTGAGGTAAAGTGGTTAATTCAAGATATATGCAAGTGGAGTCCGGTGGATATAATTATGGGTAAGCCAATGGATGAGTCACATATTTCAGAAGTTGAGCAAGTAGTAAGGCAGCGGGCAAAAACGAGAATGCCATTGCAGCAGATTTTGGGATATGCTTATTTCTTTGGTAATAAGTATAAGGTTAATTCTGATGTCCTAATTCCTAGAGATGAGACTGAGCTTTTAGTTAAGAAAGCACTAAAAATTATAAATGAAAATAAATTAAATGATATTCTCGAAATAGGGACCGGTAGTGGGTGTATAGCTTGCTCTTTGGCTATAAATTCTGATACTTATGTTTTGGGTGTTGATATTTCTTCAGATGCTCTTAGAGTTGCACTTGAAAATGCTTCTACATTAAATCTTAATAATAAAGCTGTTTTTAGAAAATCTGATATATATTCCAAAATTCATGATAATGAAAAATTTGATGTAATTATATCAAATCCTCCTTATATTCCCAAAGGTACACCTGTACAAAAAGAGGTTGAATTTGATCCAAGGTTGGCTTTATTTACAGAGGATTCAGAAGGGCTTGAGTTTTATAAAAAAATAATTTTGGGTGCAAAAAAATATTTGAAAGATAATGGATATATTTTATTTGAATGCGGAGTAAATCAAGCTGGAAAAATAAAGAGACTATTGGCAGAAAGCGGTTTTGGTAATATTGAAATAGAAAAGGACTTAGCGGGTATTGAAAGAATTATTTCCGCTCAATGTCTTTAATATAAGGTAATATAAATCAAAAAGTCCTCAAAAAATTGAGGACTTTTTGTAGTACAAAAGATTTTTTATACTTGTTCAACTGTGTAGAATTTGAATTCAGCTGGCATGATTTTACTAAACATTAGTTGGTCAGTCGGTGTTTGGAATTTTTCTTCTACATAGTTTTCTCCATCAAAAACGTACTGTCCTGTAATTTTGTAATCGCAAGATAGTCCAATGTTTTTATCAAAAACTTCTCTTCCTTCTCTTACTTCAATATGTTGCTCTCCATTTTCCCAAACCCAGAATTTTTCTGAAGGATTGTGATAATTTGCAACAACAAGAATAGAAGATTTAAGCCCGTCTTTTGATATTTGCCATACAACAAAACCATCCTCATCTTGTCTTATAATATGGGCTTCACCGTTAGGTATGATTGGAGAGTTCTTAACAAAACGGTCGATAGCATCAAATTTAGAGTAAAAATCGTAGTCTTTTTCTCTTGGCATAGAAATTTCCGCTCCGATTACACTCTCAATCCCTTTTGTAGTAAAAGATTCATCTCCATCAATATACATAACAGGTCTTTGAGCAAATTTGCCACCCGGAAGGAATTTGTATTTGAACCACTTAAACAGAGCCCCTTGTTCTCCAAGTTGACCTGGGTAGCGGTCTATTGCTGCAAATTCTCCGTCTTGGTTATTATACGTTTTTAGAATAGACAAGCAGTTTTTGCTGTTTGCTGAAGTGTTATAGTTGGTTAAGTCTAAATTGTCATTTGCAATTCTTTCAGGTGTTTTGTCGCTTTGAGCTACAATATCACTTCCCCAAAGCAAATCAAAATTCATATCTTCGTGATATTCTTTGAAATAATTATCCCATAGCATATATTCTGCAAGGGTTCCGAAGTATGGAATTTTATTTTTTAATACAGTGTTTAGCTTCCCTAAAACTTTTCTTGGTGCTCTATAACTTATTGGTACACCATCTTTTTCTGATACGTCATCTACAATATGGTCAATATGATCTACTCTAAATCCGTCAAAATTGTATTCAGCTTGCAAGTCTTTCATATAATTTATGAAAAATTCAATTACGTTGTTGTTGTATTCCCCTGATTCCAGATTTACAAAATAGTAAGGCGTTTGACAATCCAAGTTCGCAAATTTAGTAACATCTTCACCTTTGTAATTGTAATGTTTAAATGTCGGATAAGATCCGCAATCACTCATCTTATCAAATACTGGTACACCTGCAGAACACCATGCACCGCCAGGCGCAGGCCACATTCCTTCTGCTATAAGCTTTTGAGT
>CALURS010000128.1 GCA_944323215.1 Candidatus Gastranaerophilales bacterium
CGATACATCGTTAGCCGAGAAGTGCGTTCTGTCCATAATATTCCAAACTACGCTTACCCCTGCATAAGGTTGCCATCCGTTTTTAAGGTTTCCGATGAATTTAATTCCAGGTTCCAATTGAATTGCATGCAGAGGGTCAGAATTAATGCTTACGCCTGCTGCATTTTTATAATCAAAAGTATTAATAAATGAATATGACATCAAGAAATTCGGCTGAATTATGAACTTACCTTTTGCAAGTTCAATATTATAGCCTGTTTTAGATGCAATACCGGTCATTAACATTGCAAAATCTTCATTACCGAACATTGTATTTGCTTCGCCTGCATTAGCACCTACGTTAGCGGTTAAGCCTGTGAAGAAGTTACCTTTATATGCCATACCAACAGCACCCAATGTACCACCGTTTTGGTAAATACCAACGCCGTTATATGCTTGGTGGGAGCCGTTATATCCGGCATATACACCCCACATACCATCCCATCCATGACCTAAATCATAGAGTTCAGAATCTGCACCAAAGTATGAACCATAAGCTACGTTTGATACTTTAGGACCGTTGTTTAATGAAACATTTTCGAATGTTGCATAAGGTCTGAACCATCCTGTTTTGTTTTCATACTGACTGACTGTCGGATCAAAAATTATGTTATTGTTAGCTATAGATGCATACCTGTTAAGCATTTTCATAGCTTGACGCTGTTCTTTTGTCATCAGCATATACATATCCATGTTACGGAATGCATTATCATAAGCATTTAACTGGTTTAAGTATCCGCCAAGCTGTGCTGCTACTGGAGCTGCCATAACAGAAGGGTTAAAGCTATCGTAACCGCTTCCGCCACTTGCAAGCCCAAAGTTAAACGTAGCGGTTGCCGGATCATAACTTGCAGTGTATTTGTATATAGAACCATAGGCTATGTCATTTCCGGTATATTGAATAGCTCCTACCAGAGCCTCTTTTACCGAACTATTCATACTCTCACCAATCGGTGATATTGAAAAAGATTTTTGTGTTGTTGCACTCAATACATTAATATTTGAGATATTAATCTTGTTTCCGTTATCATTAAAGCTTGTTGCAGTGATTGTATCCATTTCTTGAGCAGCTAAATCAGCATCCAACCTTAAATCCATGTCTTTATTTAACGACAGGTTCCCGAGGTTAGCGGAATTTATTCCGTTGTTTTGCAGAGACACGGTACCGCCATAGTAGTTAAAATCAACACTATCATCGAACGTTCCCGCATAATTGACATTATTTTGTGTATTTGTTCCAAATTTTAATGTTCCGTTGTAGAGATTAACCGTGTTTCCTGAAACTTCATTGTTAAACTCAACAACACCTGTTGTTGGAGCATAAATGGGGTTTCCATCCGCATATTGTCCGATTTTTACATTATCTGAGTTGATGTTGATACCTGCATTGTTACTACCCTCACCAGAAATACCATCATTGAAAATAATATTTGCTCCACCTGCATTAAGATTTATTGTTCCGCCTGTGTTGTTACGTATTGCGTTAGAACCTGAAAGATTATCCGTATTTCCTGTAAATATAGTCTGAGAATCTTTTGCTATAATATTTAAAATTCCGTTATTGTTTATCGCACCACCGAAGTTAGAAGAATTGGCGGTAAATATAGAGTCAGTTATTGTTACGGTCCTACTGTTCCAAATTGCTCCGCCGCTATTATTAGAAGAATTACCGCTAAATACAGAGTCAGTTATTATTGCTGTATTACTGTTCCAAATTCCTCCACCGCTATTATCGGAAGAATTACCGTTCAATACACTGTTAATTATGCTTATGGTGCCATAATTTATAATCGCACCGCCATCAATGTCAGCCGTATTATTACTAAGGGTTGAGTCTGCTATGGTTGTTGTACCTCTATTAGTAATCGCACCACCATCCATGCCGGAAACAAACCCGTTGAAGCCTAGGATTACATCATCACCATTACTTGCTTCTGCACCGACATTGTTTATATTCAAACTCTGACCGATGTTTACGGTTATACCTTCGTTAGAGTTGCCATTGATATCATGCCCGTTAGCGTTAATTGTGAGGGTGGAACCAAAGCCTGCCATTGTACCTAGATTTGCTGTTATTGTTTCATCAGCAGTCATGTTATATTGTCTGTTACCTGATGCGTAATCAACAGCTGCTTTGAGTCCGCCTTGATTGGTATAATTATAAGCTAATGCACCCTTATTAGTTGTATCTTGTGCAAAAGTTATACTTGCATCGTTTGTAAATACTCCGTAATTGCCAAGTGTTATATTATCAAGTGATGATCCATTGACTATTTGCACACTTCCGTTTCCTGTCGGCAAATCTCCTGTTATATTAATGTCTGAGAAGTTGATTGTTGCATTTCCGCCATTAACTGTAAAATTATCGGCTGTTGCTGTACCATCAGTCTCAAACTTAATATCCAATGCCAATTTACTACCACTGCCATTGAGTTGTCCGACTGTATAATCTCTGATTTCATTATCAAGTACATCTAAAACCCCGCCGTTAAGGTTGAGTGTAACTGAACTGTCAAAATTACCATAAGATGTATTACTAGCTTCATCTGTATAAGAGCCAAGTTTTAATACTCCGTTGTAGAGGTTAACTGTGTTGTTTTTAACTATGTTATTGAATTCTACAACACCTGTTGTTGGGGCTTCGTTTGTTCCATCAGCCATTGTTACACCGGTATTGTTGATGTTAATGATATTGTTAGAGCCATATCCATCTATACCGTCATTGAATATAATATTTGCGCTATCACTTGCATTCAGATTGGTTGTCCCATTGTCTTGATATAGTGCGTTTGACACTCCACCTTCGGTATTACCTGTAAATACAGTATCATTTATTAATGCAATGATATTTGTCGTGCCATGATTGCTAATCGCACCGCCATAGCCAATATTAGCCGTATTATTACTAAAGGTTGAGTCGGTTATCGTTGTCGTGCCAGAATTATAAATCGCACCGCCTTCCATGTCAGCCTTGTTATTACTAAAGGTTGAGTCGGTTATTGTTGTGGTGCCAGAATTATTAATCGCACCGCCAAAGCTGGAAGCAAACCCGTTGAAGCCTGCGCTTTCTCCATTTCCAACATTGTTTATATTCAAAGCCTGACCTATATTTGCAGTTATACCTTCGTTAGAGTTGCCATTGATATCATAACCGTTTCCGTTGATTGTTACAGTATTGTTACTCCCGCCCAAAACGCCTAAGCCGGATTCGGCGGTTATATTACCTGTTATATCTATTGGTGTTGTGGCATTTTGTATACTTGATTTAAACTCATCCCAACTGCCTACTTCTTGTGCATTTACCACTTGTAGTCCCGCAAACAATGATAGCACTACCGCTATTGATAATAATCTCTTTCTCCTTTTCATCGCTAATCCTTTTTGTTTAATTTGTACAGTGTACCTTTTAATACAAAATATATCCAAATGCGCTTGAAGTACTTTTAAAACATAGCTCGTTTGTCGTTTTTTGCTTACAACAGTATTATAAAAAGTTGTTTGTATGGTATATAATAAATGATTTTATCATAAATAATCTATTTTTTTATACCCCAGTTATCTTATTATTGTAGAAAGAATCAAGGTATAATTTAAACGTACAAATCAATCTGGTAGTAAAAAATCATATAGTTTGAGTATTTAGTTCAAATGGTTTGTGTAAAATACACTTGATTTAAAATCTTATAGCAGATTAATTGATTTTTCTATTCAATTCTGTTATATTAAGACCGTTAATAGGGGTTTTAAATGAGAATATTTTCTATATCAAGTAGTCAACAAGGTAGCATAGCTGTGAAACAAAATTCTTTTTCTGGGCAAGTTAAAATAAGAGTACCCAAAAGAGAACTGTCTCTCAAAACTTTTGGACAAATTTTTGAAACAGAACATGCACTAAAAAATCCATTTGAAAGCTATACAAAGACAATAAAACAAAAACTTGCTTCTGGCGAAATCAAACTAAAAAAAATAAAAAGAGTTTTATCTAGTGAACAAATTGAGAAATCTTATTCAAAGATGTTAGAAGATAAATTTTACATTTTTTAAGCCTGTAGGTTGGGCTTATAGCCCAACAATCAACTAATAAAGTCCGATGGGGGCCCTTTAAGAGTACTATAAAAAGGAGCTTCTGAGACATGAATTTTGTATTGTTGGGCAGGTATGCCCAACCTACATTGATAGATTATATACAAATCGGACTTTTATAAAAGAACATTTGATTTAATTAAGTTGAACAGATAGTTTGGTTATTTTTCGACAATTTAAGTTACAAATTTGTAACATTTAGGCAAATTTTAAGAAGAATAATGCTTTATATAAACACCAGGAGATAAATTTAAAATGGGAAAATAAAATGTTAAAACTTGGAACAAAGATTTATAATGCGTTTGTAAAAAGTCGTCCCGTTTTAGTAGACGGAACTCAACGAATCATGTCAAATCAAAAATTTTCTTTAAAAAATCCATATATACTTGAAGCAATACCTGAGGAGTATATTGGTACACTAGATATGCTTGAAGGTAAGAAGTTAAGAACTGTAGTAAATATACTTGATAATCCCGATTGCAATCAGATTTTAGCAAGGTATAAAAATTTTTGTACTTCAAAAGCAGGTTTTAATGATATAGAGTTCCACGAACTTTATAAAAAGGCGTTTAGAGGACAAAAAGTATCTTCTAATATAAATATCGATGCTATGGTGTTCTTAAATCAACTTGACCCTAAAGTTGCAAAAAATTTTGATGCTCACGGACTGGCTAAAATTTCTGTTCCCGATCAACTAAGGCAACTGAATAACCTATTAACAAAAGGTATAGATAAAAATCGCAATTTTTACACAGCCCCATTAGCAACAGATTTCCCTCAAGGAGCCGGTGCTTGTCTAGGAACTCCGGGGGGACATGCATACCGCGATGGCTCTTTTATTTTAGTAAGCGGAAAATCAAAATCACTTATTGATGATGGAATTGAATCTGTTATTGTTAATGATGCTTATTATGGTATTATAGACGATTTAAGAAAAAAGTTTCCAAAAATAAAATTTGTAGAAGCACAAAATGCTGCTGAATATTTTAATAAATTATAAATTAACTTTAAAATGGCTGATTATTTATTTCATTATGTATAAGCTATTAGAATGCAATTTTTGCCCTAATTACAAATTGGTTCTGTCGGGTGGACATACTTGCACAACAAAGATTGGACTTTAATTGGACTATGGAATCTCTTTGATTTCAGTGATTTACAGGCTAATTTAAGACTACCCACTGTATATTAAAGTCTTAATAAAGTCCAGTTCCTGCTAGTTTAAAAATCAATATCATAAAATTTCCGACCTCTATAATTTAGTATTGTTGGGCAGGTATGCCCAATCAATTGTTGATAGTTTATATATAAATCGGACATTAAAATACAACTTTAAAATACACTTGGAGGGCCTCATCCAATAAAAAAAAAAGCCCTATTATGGGCTTCATTAAATTCGGAAAAGGAGGGATTCGAACCCTCGGTGCAGGTTACCCCACACAACACCTTAGCAGGGTGCCGCCTTAAACCTACTCGGCCACTTTTCCTC
>CALURS010000129.1 GCA_944323215.1 Candidatus Gastranaerophilales bacterium
TATCTATATCTATATTTATACTCCAAAAATAAACTGAAATAAACAGCAATTTTATTTAAACTACAATACACTAAAAAAAGAACCGCATAATTTGCGGTTCTTAATTTGTTATGCTGTTTGCTTCACTAATTTACTATCGTCTGCCGTTTTTTTGATAGCAGCCTCTTTTGCTATTTCTTTAGTATTATTATTTTGTTCTGCATTAACTTCTAACTTATCACCTGATTTTCTAGTTAATTTGTAAGTATATTTTGGTATAGTTACACCTAATAAGAATGGTGATACAACAATTAAGTTTAACAAGAATGGTATAGAGCTTAAAGATTTTGCAATTCCTAAAGCTTTATTATTCTTCAATTTTTTAAGAGCCGGTAGTAAAGAATCTACCATCTTTGTTTGTAATCCGCTATCCGCAGCTTTTATGTATTCAAGAATTTGTTTATTCTTTTCAGCAGTCTTTAGCTTTCTTAGAGATTTTAAAGTAAAGCTATTCTCATTAAATACTTCTTCTTTCATTTCAGCTTTAGAGAATATCTTTTCTAAATCTCCGCCCTTTTTGTCTAAATACTCACAAACATTAACTAATTTATTATGAGAATCAACTCCGCCATACAAAGCATCTAATTCAGCATTACTTATTACGCTGATGCCATTATACGGATTTAAATATTTTAAAAATTTCTTAAATCCTTTACCTTCATCGGCTTCATGGTTAATCAAAACAAAGCCTGATGCTTTTTCATAAGACTTAATCATGCCCCTTGTAGCAAGCGGAACAGCAAATACTACAAACAACGCTGATAACGGGTCTCTAACCATAATTTCTTTTATCTCAGAAATATCTTTTTTAAATAATCTGCTGAACCATCCTTCATTTTTTCTGGTTTCAGGATCTTTAATCGGTGCACGCTCATAAGCCCTTGATGCACGTGGAATGGTTAAACCAACAATTGAAATAGCAGACATCAAGGTATTTGAAAAATTAAACCCGTGAAATTCACCTTCTGCAAGTGCAAAATCTTTCCAGTTCGCAATCTTCTTGCCCATTGCAGAAAATAATCCTGTGAATGCAACATCACCCTTCTTTACACCGCCAGATTTATCAGATTCACTACCTATATGGCTATGATGAATGTGTCCGCGCTTCTCAGCATCTATTGGATGATGTCTGTGTGCAGCCTCGCATTTTGAAGTTTCACCAGGTGGCTTATCTCCAAACGCATACAGTTTAGGTAAATAATTCATTACGCCCAAAACCGTAGCTCCCGCAGCAACGTTCGAAGTCCAGCGTTTTCCTATCATTGAATTCATAAATTCTTCCGCTTTTTCAGCCGTTAATTCGGAAACATTTTTTACTCTTGTTGCCGCATCATGTGCATACGACAATAAACCGTTTGTTGCCTCTTTTACATCAAACTTATTACCATCTAAAATAACCTTATTTAACCTTGATAAATCAGCACCACTTGTTTCCAACAATGCATTATTAATCTCCGAGCACATTGGATTACTCAAGTCACTCTTTATTGCTTTTACAACCTTCTTTAATAAACCGCCTTCAATAACTGAATCTGCCTTCAGTGTTTCATCTTGAACCATTGATTTAATTGCATCTAACCCATATTCATCACCAAAAGTTTTCTTGATTTCATCTATTGTCATACTCTTTGGTCGGTCAAATGCTTTAACTTGAGCCGCTCTTTCTAATTTGGCCATAACCTTCGAAATAACATCTGCAGAAGCTTCAGCCCCAACAGTTTCTCTATACATTTTCTTAAAGCCATTTTCTATAACAGCAGACTTTAATTGTTCGGCACTATTATAAGAATTATTTTTAACCAGATTAGCCACCGTCTTACCAAATGATTTGATAAGTCTTGTATTTACATACGTAGATTTTCCCATTGATGCTCTGGTTAAGGCAAAAACACCAGCCGGAATTGCCATCATAACCGGACCTGTTAATCCTTCTCGTCCCAGAACCTCAAATCCTTCTTGAATATGGAGTTTACCGGTTATTTCCCTATCTCTGTTAAAACCGGTTACTGTTCTAGGAAACGTCATACCTAGACCATCCTGAATTAAAAATAAAGCAACAAAACCTGCTGTTTCTATCTTCTGTTTTAATGTCCCTAATGAAGTAAGCGGATCAAAATTTCTAATACGATTCGCTATACGCTCAAAAAATGACGGATTTCCATTTGCCTTAAACGCCAATCCATCATTAACCTCTGTAGGTTTCGGCGGCGTTACTGTATTAATTGGCTTATTGTTTTCTGAATTAGAATATCCCTTCTTTAAATCGTATGTACTTATTGCTTTTATATTCAACGATACGTCCTTCCTTCGCCCAATGTAATTCTACACATAGAAAAAAAGTTGTGTGATAAAAAAAATTTGCTTTATTTTTTGATTGTTTTTACTTTTCTTTACAAAAATCCTTAATTTAAGATTATACTTTTATTGTAAATTTTGCAAGTATAAAAGTGTATTTTTGACAATTTTTTTACATTTAGTAATATTTATAGTTATATTTTTTATATCAATCAATATAGTTAATTAGAATTATATCAAATCGCATAAAGTGTCGATAATACATTATATCTTTGATTGTCTGTATTGCATATAAACAAAGGGCTTCGGGGAATATAAGATGGAAAACTTGATTAACATTTGTAACAAATATACGACAGAATTAATACTAAAGGATTACTTTTTTAACCTGTGTGTGCTATATATATAAATGTAATAATATATGAAAATGTTATTGTACTAAAAATAAGAACGGAGGCATCATGTCAGTTGGACAATTTGTATTTATGTTACACAGTCACCTGCCATATTATAGAAAAGCAGGTATGTGGCCGTTCGGTGAAGAGAACTTATATGAATGTATGGCAGAAACATACGTTCCTTTGCTGAATGCGATTTCTGAATTATACGAAGAAGGTATTAAAGCTAAGTTAACGGTAGGAATAACGCCTATTCTTGCAGAACAACTTAACGATGAGCATTTAAAACACGGATTCGTTAAATATATAGATGCACAAATTGCCGCTGTTTCTAAAGATTTGGAAAGATATCCTGATCCTAAAGTTGCTCATTCACAACATCTTAAGTATCTTGCTAAGTACTATTTCGATTTATGGAATAAACTTCGTGATGATTATGTAAACAAATTTGGCATGGATCTTGTTGGCAATTTCAAAAAATATCAAGACTTAGGCTGTATTGAAATAACAACCTCTGGAGCTACACACGGATTTTCGCCGCTTTTAGCAACTGACAGCAACCTTAACGCTCAATTTAAAGTAGGCTCTGATACTACCAAAAGACTTTTTGGTAAGAAGGCTAAAGGATGTTGGTTACCTGAATGTGCATACAGGCAAGGTTATGAATATGTGGGCAAAGATGGTAAAAAACATTGGCGGCCAGCTATTGAAGTTACTCTTCAAAATAATGACATTGAGTACTTCTTTACTGAATCTCACGTTATCGAAGGTGGAAACTCTATTGGAAACAGACGTGTTATAGGTGTTTACGGAAATATTGAATATATTCCGTTGCCGGAAAGAGCTGCAACCGGTTATGATACTTACTCTGCTTATTGGTTACCTGATGCACAAGTTGCGGTTATGGGCAGAAATGACAGAGCTGGATATCAAGTCTGGTCAGCTGCTGACGGATATCCAGGAGACGGGTGTTTCAGAGAATTCCATAAACGTGATGACAAGTCCGGTATGCACTATTGGAGAATTACTTCTCCTACAACTGATTTGGGCGATAAAATGCTTTATGATCCGGTTCTTGCATTTAATAAAATTAATGAAAATTCTGACCACTATACTACTTTAATTTATCATTTATTAAATGATTATAAATTAGCTCATAACAAAGAAGGATTAGTTATGGTTTCGTTTGATACCGAATTATTCGGGCACTGGTGGTTTGAAGGTGTTGAATTTATTAAACAAGTTATTAAAAAATTCCACCAATATCTTCCTGAAGTTGAAAGACTTACCGCAGGTGAATATTTGCAAAAATATCCGCCTAAAGAAGCTATTCAAATTCCTGAAAGCTCTTGGGGACAAGGTGGACACTTCTATGTTTGGCAAAATCACCTTACTGAATGGATGTGGCCTATTATTCATTCTTGTGAAAAACGTATTAACAGCATTGTTGAAAAATACGAAAAAATTCCTGAAGACAAATTATTGCATAGAGCCTTAAATCAAATGGCAAGAGAAAACTTATTACTGCAAAGTTCTGATTGGCCATTCCTAATTACTACTTGGCAGGCAAAAGATTATGCAACGGATAGATTCAGAGAACACGTTGACAGATTTGAAACTATTGCTGATATGATTGAGAATAACTCTATCGATGAAAATAAATTGAAGGAAATCGAAAGCATCGACAACTGTTTCCCAGACATTGACTATAGGGTTTATATGCCGATTGAAGACGGTGTTATTCCTCAACAAGCATCTAAACTTGCACCATTATACTCGTAATTTGAATATAAGACGAAAAAGCCCGATATTTAAATCGGGCTTTTTATTTTTCTATAACTAATTATTTTACCTTACTCAAAACTTCATATACCTTAGAGGTTTTTACCTTTTCAATTATTTCAGGAGATAGTTCCTTTTCTACATTAACTTTATTAACAAAATCAGCTATTTTCTTACAAAAACGTTTTGCCAAACCCCCTAATTTATTAAAATCAGATTCTGTTTGCGGATAATGGCTTATATCATATATTCTTGTTATTTCACCATTTTTTATTTTCCCTTGCAGCTTAAAACTATTATCTAAAACAAAGAAATTAGAATTTTTACCTCGTTGTATTGCTCCTGATTTAGGAATCATTGAACTTGTATTTTCAGCATTTCTTGTTATATAATCATTCTCTTTATCATAATATTTTACACCCAATAACTTTTTTGCCTCATTAGCGTTTTCCCATAATCTTACTTTGGAATTCTGACCATCACGTTTTACACTTAAACTATAATTCTTGTAATTAAAATAATTGTTTTCTATCATTTTTGTTTTTCCTTTCATTTAGAGAATACTCGTAAAGGAATTTTTTTACCAGTAAAAGTAAAAAAATTTACAAAAATAAACATATATTCTAATTATTAAGCTGCGTTTTTCTTCTGCTCTTTATACTCCTCAAAATCATGCATTGCTATTTGCCAGTTTTCTGTCAGATCAAGATTTTTTTCAGCTACTTGGGTTGGCAACCCTGCATGATGTATTTTGGGTATCAAGTAACTTTCGGAATACTCTATTGGAAACGGAATATCATCATCCGTATCATTACATATAAATATTGTCTCACCTGTAGATGTTTTTCTGGCACCAGTTATGGTTATTTCATGTGCATTCTCAATAGTTCCTGCACCATCTGTTAATATATATCCGATAATTACATTTTCACCCATTTCTAAGGCTTCCAGAATTTGAGATTTGACGGTTTGATAATCCGCCTCACGACCTACTACACGTTGATTTTCGTCTACTGTTTGATACACCACTGATGTAGTATCTTGGTTTTTTACAACTGATTCTATAAATGTTTT
>CALURS010000130.1 GCA_944323215.1 Candidatus Gastranaerophilales bacterium
CAATTCCGCCTTTGAGGGCTGAAAGTTCTGCCCCTTCTATATCCATTTTGATGAAGTCGGGCAAAACATTTCTATCTGAACAGAATTTATCCATCGTTGTAACTTCAACTATCCTCACTTCCCAATTTGGAGAATTTTCCGGACATTTCCTGCCGGTAATTTCTTCTGCAAAAGAGGCTCCCATATTTGTTTTGTTAATACAAAATTTAATTTTTTTGCAGCTATCACCGAGAGCAAATGGAACAATTTCAAGTTTATCGTTAAGGATAAAATCTTCAATATATTGGGTTCGTGTATAATCATATATTGCTTCAAAACCATAAATTTTTTGTGTATTAATAAGCAATTTATTATAAGCAATGGCATTTAAACCGTCATTTAAACCAACATCAAATAAAATCTTTACAGCTTGTTTATTGATTTTTTCCAAATAATGTTTTTTAAGGACCCAGTAAGTATGATATTTTGCTGAAACATTTTTGAAGAAAAATTCTTCTATAGCTGTTGTATCCAGAGTACTTTTTCTTATATTGATAATAAGCTTGTATAATTCTTTATCTTCCGGAGTTTCTAAAATATCAAGGACTTTAGAGATGTTATCATCATTCAATATTGTTAAACTATTTCTATAATAATCACTAACAAAAGAGGTCTGCGGAATAACAGGTATATCATAAATATCAAAAATATTGATTATTTTGTTTTCATCAGTTTTCGTTGACATTATTATCAAATCATATTTGTCTTTAAGTTCAACGGCATCTTTTAAATTTTTGACAGGTAAACCGCAAAAACTTCCGGAAATACTATTATCAATAAATCCAATTACTTTAGAATCCGGTTTTAATTTTTGTAAATCATTTTTTATTTTCTCTCCGGTTGGACAGGCTCCGAAAATAACAATTTTACTATTTTCCGGCACTTTATTATACAGATCTTCTAATAACTTTTTTCTATACATTTTTTCTCCTTTATATACTTTCAACCCTTATAAACTTTGTAAGATTTTTTTCAATATATTCTTTGATTTCGGCAGTGCGTTCCTCTACATAATGCACAATGCTTATTACTACAACATCCGGATTAAGATTTACCAAATCCTCCGGAGCATAAATTCTGTATTTTCCGACATATTGTCCCCATCTTTCGGGAGCTTTGTCTATAATTCCAAGTATATTGTCATCATTTAGTTGATATCGTTGAACAAAATCATCCAAAAATAAGCTTGCACCCCAAAAAACAATTTTCTTATCCTGTATAAGCGAACAAATATGTTTATATGCAATTTCTTTATGATAAATTATATCTTTATAATCTTCATAATCATCAACAAGTTGTTCAAAAGCTTTTACAAATTCATCAAACTGCTTACCAAACATTTGCCGCTGAATACATTTTAATTTCAGCCAATCTCTAAAATTTCGTTTATATGCAATTTTTAAATCAGAATACAAATTATGCTTGAGCAGATAATTTTTTAATTCTACGTACTGCTTTAAACCGTTAATATAATTGAATCCGGAAGATGTTATACTATCAGGACGCAAAACTCTGTAATTTATAAATGCTTTATCCAGAATAACAATTTTTGAGGCACATAACCTTGCTATATAGCCGAGAGCTGCGCCATTACAGGAGCTCAAGTCTGGGAAACGCAGATTATTTTTGTCTAATAACTCTTTTTTGTATAAAACTTGCCATGATTCCGGAGCAAACATGCTAAAAATTGTTTCAGGACAATCTTTCCAACTGAAAGGTTTATTATATATCGCAAGTTTAGTATTAACAGGATGAATGTCTCCCCTTTCTATAAAATTTCCTTCCGGAGTTCGTTTAATGGCAGTGCATACAACCATATCCGTGTCGTATTTAACTGCGGTGTTATACATTTTTTCAAACATATTTGGCTCTATAAAATCATCCGAATCAAGAAATTGTACATATTTGCTTTTGGCAAGCCCCAATGCTAAATTTCTGGCAGCACCTACGCCCTTGTGCTCCTGTCTTACAACATTAAACCGTTCGTCTTTTGCTTTATACTCTTGCAGAATTTCAAAAGATTTATCGTCAGAGCCGTCATCTACACAAATTACTTCAAACTCTTTAAAAGTTTGAGCGATAATACTATCCAGACATTCTCTCAGATAATTTTCCACATTATATACAGGTATCAAAACACTGATTTTTGGTTCATTCATATTATTTTCCTATATTGTTTCTATGCTGATATTGTTTATATTGTTTTCTTTGCAATATTCCCGAACCTCCTGCGCTCTTATCTGGGCAGAATTTACTATTGTTATTATTATTTTTTGCGGTTTTAGTTTTTCTAAATCCTCCGGCGCAAAGATTTCGTATTGTCCGATAAATTTTCCCTTCTTAACAGGGTTTTTGTCTATGATGCCAATAATATTGTTTGAAATTACGTTATACTTTTTAATAAAATTTTCTAAAAACAGACTTGCTCCCCACAAAACAATTCTATTAGAGCTGTTGCATTTCATATATAGCGTCGTTTCTTTTGCTGTATTAATTATCAGTGTTTCTGTCATAACTTGGAGAATTGCTTCATAATACGGAGTTTTGCGGGCACTTTGCCAGAACTCCGGAGCGAACGGGACTTCCGGATTGTTCCACGGTTTTACTGGAGAAGTATAATGTATAATATTCGGATTAGAAGTTGAATATAAAAAGTCCTGCATCAATTTGTTATCATTTATACCAATACATTCCCGATTAGAAAATAAAAGGTGATATTGCATATTCCAAACAGAAGAAATAAATTTAGTTTTGTCTTCAAATACAATATTCAAAACATCTTGATCCTGCCATTTTAGAGGTTTTGAAAAAGCTTTTTTCAAGCGGGCAATATATTCCTGCTTATCTGAAATATTATTCAAATTGAACATTAAAACGCCGGCATTAAAATAATCATAAGGATTTTTTAAGCCTAGTTCTTCTTTAACTTCCCTTATTCTTTCTTTAAACCGCTCATGTTCAAGAAGGTATATAACAGAATCTCTGACCGCAAAAATTTCAGTCCCTTCATCATCTATTTCAAACAGTTCTTTTATAGAGGAATTAAATATAATGTCCGAATCACAATATAAAACTTTTTCATAGTTTTTAAAAATTATCGGAATAAACACTCTAAAATATGTACTTATATCCCAGTAATCTTTTACGGAAAAATCAAAATCCGTAAAACTCGACAAATAATCAGACACTGAAAAGAAAAATAATCTTAAATTTGTGCTTATTAAATTTTTAAGCCTTCTTTGATTCTGTATGCTTATTCCGTTATGCAAAACTGCAACATCATATTTCTCCTCCGGAGCCAGATTATCTGCTAAAGAGTTTAATGCTGCAGAAAAGAATTTCACATAATCATCATTTAAGGAAAATACTATACAATTTTTATTTTCGGAGCCTTCAATAAACTTGAGTTCCGTTTTCTCCCATTCTGCTTTTTGATTAAAATACTTATTAAAAAATCTTTGAACTATCTGAAAATCTTCTGTTGTTGCTGATTCGGAATCATTTAAGCATAGAAGCTTAGGCTTTTTCATAACAATTTCTGATTCCAAATTCTTTGCAGCCTCTGCCGATGCATAAAAATTTTCTACATGTTCGCTGAAGTTTTGGGTATAAACCTCCGGATTCAAAACAAGTTTACAGTTTTTCTGCTGTATCATATACAAGCTGACGATATACCTCTGGACGGTCTTTTCCTGCCTGAACTTTGAATGCATTGATTTTTTAAATTCTTCTTTAAATATTTGTCTGCATTCTTCAAAATAACTCTTTCTGTATGCATCTATACAATGTGCCGGCTCATAGGATAACGGCTGTAGTTTAAAATGTTCACAGAAGATTTTTGAGGTATAAATTGTGCTTCTCAAATACAAATTAGATGAAAGCTCTTCCTCACTCCATTTTTGCTTCCTTAACCTGACTATCGGTTTTAATTCTTCATCAAAAAAATAATCAGGCTCTACGGGGTTAGAAAAAAATGTATCATCATTGGCATAAAGAAAATATTCCGAAAGCTCAGGAATATTAACAATACAGGTTTCTATTGCACAACTGTTAAATACCGGAAGAGCCTCCTCTGGTATGATTTCTTTATGATCAACTACTTTTATCTTAGGGTGGTTTGTATCAAGCCATTCCGGAACCTGACCGTCTGTTACAATAAAGATTTTGTTTATCCATGGTGCAAACATTTCAACAGAACGCAGGGAATATTTTAGCTCTCCGTTGTCTCTGAATCTTACCACGTCATTATTTTGAGAGTTTTCAGCGACTCCGAGCTTGTTTGCCCAGAATCTTCGTTTCCCCTGCCACTCTTCGTCTTTATCATCTACCCAGAGGTAAACTAAATCTATTTTTATGTCTCTCAAACTGCAAACTCCTCTTCAAAGATATTCGGCAAAAGCTCCACAGTCGGATATTTTTCTCTGAACTCTTCTTTTAATGATTCATAAATAGATTCGTTGTTAGATAAAACAGTCAAGATCACTCCATCAGGTTTTAATTCGTTTATCGCATCAGGCGGGTAAATGGTATATTGACAGAACTGTTTACCTGCAGAGGCTGCGTTTCTGTCGATTATTCCTAAAATATTCGGGTTCTTCTCGGTTTCTCTCTCAAGCACTTGTCGGATAAAAAGACTTCCGCCCCAGAGCATAACTTTTTTGTTCCCGATAAATTTCTTGAGATATTCGGGCGTAATATAATCTTTCTTTAAAGCTGATTGATATTTTTGCCAATCATTCGGCAAAAGCGTCTTAAACTCTTGAAGAAAGTTCTTGTACTCACTGTCGTTACAGTAACTTATTTCCGCCCTTATGTGGTTAATGAAAACTTTTCTGTAAGCGTTTTCATACTCAGGTAGAAATCCTCTTGATTTAAGAAAATTCCCTAAATACATGCAGGATTTAACGGCATCAATTGTATGTTTAGAACGTGTGCTTACAAGGCTTCCCGGACGGTTAAACCTGTAATTAACAAGTTCTTTATTAAATGCAACTATTTTATTTGCACAAATAACTAAACTGTGCATAAAAGCAATATCTTCATAAATCGTAAGCGGAGGAAATTCAAGATTATTCTCTCTAAGAAACGATTTTCTGATTAATTTATTCCAAACAACAGGGGTAAACAGAGAAAATATATCGTCTTTAAAATCTTCTCGGTTAAAAACTTTTTCCATCGGAACTTTATCAATGTTTATAGGGAAATTCGGACTTCCTATCTCTGTTATATTTCCCTCATCATCAACTTTTCTTGATGAACAAACCGTTAAATCAGTGTCAAATTTTTCTGCGTGATTGTACATCTCTTCTAACAAATTGGGTTCAAAATAATCATCGGAGTCAAGAAACTGGATGTATTTCCCCTCGGCAAGCCTTATTCCGTTATTTCTTGCACTTCCCGCACCTGAGTGCCTTTGCTGGAGAATAACAAACCTGTCGTCTTTTCTTTTGTACTCCTGCAAAATCTTCAGCGACTTGTCAGTCGAGCCGTCATCCACACAAATTATCTCAAAATCCTGAAAAGTTTGATTCAAGATACTATCCAAACA
>CALURS010000131.1 GCA_944323215.1 Candidatus Gastranaerophilales bacterium
CTTTTTCCTTTAGTATAAACTATGTTCACACTTTTTGCAAGTCTACTTTCATAACCCATGTTATGGGAACATAGCGCATTTACTCCTTCCCCTGATTGGGGAAGGCCGGGATGGGGAGTTATTTCTACTGAAAAATTAAAAATCCGAAGGAGCTATTTTTATATGAGGTTCTTCAGTAATGTAGGCCGGATTTACTAATCTGACAAAAATTAAAAGGTAGAACTGTCAGTTCTAAAACAAGCACGAAAAAGGTACTTGCCACTTTATAATATGTAAAGATTTATATCAGCCCCCTGAACATTCTCTCAAGTTTTGCAGCTATTATGCCGATACAAAGAGTAATAGTATGGGAAAAAGATATTAGAGCATATGGCACCGGTTAATTCTACGAGAATACAACAAGCAATAGATTATTGTCTTAACAAGGGCGGACAAATATCAGAAAGCGCCAAACGTTTTGGAGTACCTGAAAAACAGTTAAATTATCTTGTGAGCGAGGCACTAAATCCATTCACCGGGCCAAGTACAAATAAAGAACTCTGGGATAACTTTGAAAATACGCGAGTTGTTAAAGCAAAACTTGTAGTAGGTAATCAGTCTTATTATTTAATTACAACCGGTTTTGACTCATCTGAGCCTAAAATGACGGCTTATGACACAAACGGAAATGCCATCAATGTCAATACATTAAAGAAAACATACGGAATTGCCGATTTCCAAGTAAGCGGCAACGGTGAAATAACCCTTGTTGCAAAACAAAATTCTGCAACTAACATGCATCTTGAACTGGAAAATGATGAAGACGGCTACTTTGATACACTTGGAGAATATAAACAAGAGGGTATGGGAGCCTTACAAGAGAACTCCTTTGAAGTCACTCAAAAAACACTCTACAGCGAAGATTTGGCTAAAAATCCGGTAAAAACCCCATATGAGAACACACTGCAGCAAGACGCACAAATCAGAGAACAAACCATAGATTTATTAATAAACGATACTCAAAATGCACTTGCTATGCTCGACGACTACAGAGATAGCTTTGGATACGTATCTTGGGATGCCATAGCACAAGGGCTTGAAGGAATCGGAAATATTACTATAGACAAAATTACCGGCAGCAATTTGTTTGTAACAGTCGGAGAAAACAAAGAAGCTTTAGAAAAACAACTTAAGCAACTGGAAAAATTAAAAAAACAGGCAGATAATCCGGAAACATTTGCAAAGCAATTCAAAGAAACCTTTGGTGTCGACTATAACCCTGAAAATTTCCACAATCTTACCCAGACCGCGGCAAAGTATAAAGAAATGAATGCCTATAACAGTTTGAGCAACTATTTTGGAAACGGCATTGAAAAACTTAAAAGTTCTGACGTTTCAGATTTTGAAGCTGCAGGAATGCTTGCCCCTTTATTTAAAGGCGGAGTAACCGAAGCTCAAGAATATATCAAAAACATCAGACAAATCAGTAAAAACGACACAGAATTCAAAAATAATTTGATATCTGTACTGGAAGAATCAAAAAAATCAATTGACAGCAATTTGAAAGGTGTTGACCTTCAAAGTTTAGAAAACGCCTATCGTCAAAGATATAAAAATGCAATGGGCGAAAATACAGAAGAAGAAACTATAGACGGTTTTATAAATATTGCTAAAAGAAATGCTATGTTCACCGAAGTAGGTGTATCAATTGCCAGCGGCTCATTAGCATCATCATACGGGAAACTGACAAGTGTAATAGCAGGCGCAAGTCCGTCTGCAATAGAGAGTGTTGCTGACGGAGCAACAGGAGGTGACGGAACCTTAGAGGAAGGACTGGAAAAATTCAAAAACAATATGGCTTATGGTTTATTTGGTGCATACGTATCAGGGCCATTAGGAACCAGCGTTTCAAAAGTATTATCATCCAACGGAAATGTATTCAAAAATATTGTATCTAACCATAAATTCACAATGGTAGCAGGTACCACTGCAGAAACAACCGCCGACGTACTTTTTGACAACATTATGAGTGATATGAGTTTCCGTGAATCACTTGAACAAAACGGGATTATGAATTTCAGTATGATGTTCCTTGGAGGCGCGGCTCACAAAACAAATAATACAGTAAACCCTGATCTGCCAAATGTTGATATGTCACAAATAAAGATAGAGAAAATGAGTGACGGCACATTCAACCTCAAAGCAGATAACAAACTTTTCTTCAAAGCAAAAGATGAAGATGAACTTGCAATGGCTGTATTATCGCTGGGTCAAAACAACGAAGCCAGAAAAGCTCATTCATCACAACAAAGCACTTCAGAAGGCACTATAACACACAATACTCAAAAACCGGGAGCAGATACTACAACAGCACGAACAAATACAGAACACACAACTAATACTGCAAACTCAACCCCTGCCGTAAAACCGCAAAACACAGCCGGCGATATATCTGCGTCCAAAACAAAGGAACAAACAGTTCCGGAAAGTGAAATTGTAAAAACAAGCTCAGCAACAATTGATAAAACACAAGGGATTACTTCTACAACCCTTGGGGAAACTGCAAAAACGACACCTAAAAGTTCTATAGGTAATGTTTTTGTATATAATCCAACAAATAACCCTAATGTTAAACTTAAAGAGTATACTTATGTTCTTAAAAGCGGACGTAAATTAAAACTTATAGGACCAGAAGGACTTGATCAAAAAAATCTTCAAATTTTAATTAATACAGATTTAAATCGGAGAATTTTACAACAACAACTGCCACATTTCAAAGAATACTCTGAAAGCACACAAATTCGTTTAGCACGCTTAATGACAAATTGTCCACCCTCCCTAAAACCACGACTACAAAATATGTTGCGGACAGCTATAGATGAAACAACTTGTCTTAAGATAATTAACGATAAACAGGCACTTACACAAAGACTCAATGATATAAAAGAACTTGAAGAATTTTTTAAACCGAATGAGTTTTACTATTTGGAAGGACTACTTGAAATCAAAACATCAGACCCTGCAAAATATCAAAAAATAGCAAATTCCGGAATTTTTGAATTAATAAAGGAAGGAAAAGTTGATGCCTCAGCTCTTAATCAATTGAACAAAAATTCTGATTTATCAGCTGATGTATATAATGATTTAGCATTAGTCAAATCCGGGAAAAGTATTGTTCCTGAATTTCCTGAAGGAACAGATTTAAAAACAGCATTTGAACAAACTTCAACAGGAGATGCCGTCGAAGTCGGAAATAAAATGTATATAAATGACGGTAATGCGCTTGTTGAATGGAATATGACTAAAGAAAAATATTTAGAATTATTCCCACCGGTACAGCGCTTTACTACTACACAAAGTTTAACAATAAGCAACTGCCACTTAATCCAAACTCTGGGTCTTGCTATGCATAATCCAAATGCCAGAGCGCAGTTCTTACAGTCATTTGAACTGAATGGAAATGATGTTGTTGTTACAGTTAAAAGTCTGGAGGATTATAATGGGAGCAAAACTTTCACTAACGGAGAAATCCAATTAGCCTCACAAAATAAACATTTAACAGGCTGTAAAGGGCTACAGATGTATGAACAAACATATAGCGAAAAAGCCCTTAGAGAAAAAGAATTGGATCCTGTTGCAGATCCGGATATTGCATCAATTGATGAACTTATGACCAGATCAGCCTGGGGATTACCAGCTCAAACTATGGGAGATGTTTTTGGTCAAGGCTCCATGTGTGATATATTGCCTATCGCAAAGGAAATTCAGGACGTTAATGGTAAGACTGAGATAAAACTAGCTTCAAGTTATTCTACTACAGTTCTTTCCGAAATTCCATACAAAGATAATAGTGGTATAGATACAGTAGATTTAAATCAACAAAAAACTGAAGGAACTAAAATGTATGTATTTAATAAATTTTTCAAAGATTTTCCGGACAAAACACTTTCGTTGAGTAATCTGTCTACTGAAACAACAGAAACATTATTACAAAACACAGCAAATAATCCAGATTTTATGATTTCTTTCGGAACAATTTTACCTCATGGAACAGCTGCAGAAAGTAAGCTTTTACCAGAATATAATCTTATTTCGAGTCATGCATATTCTATAGTCGGATATGATACAATAAATAAAACGGTAAAAATTGCGAACCCGCATTCATATGCTGCTGTAACTGAAATTCCGTTGGATACATTGCAAAAATATATAGGGAACTTAGATTTTATCAAACTATGAAGGAGAAAAAATGAAATATTCTAAAGAGTTAGTCACAAGAAGCATCGAAATAGTAAAACAAGTTAAAGAAGCTGAAAAATTAAATAAACCAATTGAAAATCTTGTTAAAGAACAAATTGCAATAATGGAATGCCAGCGGGATGAGTTCATCAAACGAGCTGATCAACTGGGTTTTGATGACTTGGATAAAGCAAAAGTTGAAATTCAAATATATTCAAATATCAAATTCTGGGCAAAAAAAATCGGGCTGCCTGTTGAAAAATATGATAATCTTATCAAGCAGGTTCAAAAAAGAATTCTTGAGTAGCAATTTCAAATATAAAAATTTTTTACTGATTTATCAAATAAAGTGAATTCTATATAACTCTGTTTTTGCATATGTAATAAAATTTTATTCTCCGTGGTGACAATGATGATGTCCGTGTCCATGACAGTGGCTGTGTTCGCCGCCGCAAGAATTTTCACCGGTTGTAAGTGTAGAATTCATATATTCTTTTACTACTTCTTCGACAGGTAATTCAGGGCAGCCTGCAACAACTTTAACTCCGTTTTGAGCAAATATTCCAAGAGGTCTTGCTCCCATACCGCCAGCAAGAATAACATTTGCTCCCTGCTCTGATATCCAGCTTGCGCTCTGGCAGCTTATTCCTTCATCCGGAATTTTGTTTTCTATATTTTTAATCTCCTTTGTCTGCATATCAACATCTGCAAATGTAAAAGATTCACAATGTCCGAAATGCGAACACAACTTACCATTTTCTGTAGGAATAGCAATTTTCATAATTTTATCTCCTTTTAATTTATCTATATTTGATTGAAGCAAAATAGCACTTTCTAACGCTTCCGTATCAGTCATATTATGTGACATCGCATAATCTCTTAAGATACCCAAAATATTCTCATTAATCCGCCTGTTAAACGGAACCTTTTTGAGGCAAGTCCGCTTTCTTCCTGCATTAAAACGTTTTCCGCCCCAATTATTTGTATTCTCACAAATTTTGCGACAACCTTTCATATATAGATTATAAATCTTATTCTTGAATTTGTCAATACATTTTCAAGAGGTTTAACTTTTATTATTTATTTCTTTCGCGTCACACAAAGCGCAGCGTTATGATGTCGTGCCTCAGGCACATAACATGGGTTATGTAAACTCTTCACAATTCTTAAAATTACTCTGGCAGAATTTAAAAAAATAATTTAAAATATAAATAGTTTTCGAGGAGTTTTTATGGAAAAATTTAAATTTATATGGTTGTACATTGTTGCGATTATTGCATCTTTGGGCGGACTTCTTTCCGGATACGACACCGGCGTAATATCAGGAGCGCTGTTATTTATTAACGAAACTTGGGATTTA
>CALURS010000132.1 GCA_944323215.1 Candidatus Gastranaerophilales bacterium
TATTACCTCCAAAATAATAGTATCAAAGAGTTTACATCTTGTCAATTATTACGAATAATTAAGTTCGCAAAAGCCTTACTCCTATTCAATTATTCGGTCTTACGAATATAAATATTCGCTATTGCCTTGACAAGATGTTGTCTCATGTGTTATATTCGATAATGCGAAGATGAAAATTCGCTATAAAAAGAAGTACAAAATGAACAATGAATTGTTAAATTTGATGAAATTACCACTGTTCTCACAGGAAATCAATGTCCTAGAAAGTACTCTAAGAACTTGGAAACGCAGAGGGAATAAATGTTAAATGATATATCTTGCAATATAGATACTAGGGTAAATAATTATCAAATAGTCACGGTAGTAGAGGTTATAAATGACTAATAAGCTCTCTATTGATTTTGTACCTAATAATGAGACCGTTAATGTTGCCGTGGATAGTGCCTTATTGACACAGTTAATGGTTACAATAACACAAATTGGTATCAGAATTGATAACCATAATAATATAATAGTAAAGGAGAAAGAAAATGACGAAAAATCTCAACAACAAAGGTAGAAAAATTGTAGTAGGTTACGGTAGAGTAAGTTCTGCTGAACAGGCTAATAGCGGACTTAGTTTAACAATGCAAAAGGAAGAATGTAAAAAGAAAGCAAAGTCTCAAGGATATGAGTTTGTTTATTTTGAAGACCGAGGTAAAACTGGGTCTAATATGAATCGTAAAGGCATAAGAGACATGCTTCGCTATATAAAAGAACATCGTAACGAAGTAGTCTGTGTTGTCGTATGGAAACTAGACCGACTTTCACGTTGTTTGGATGATTTCTTTGCTGAAATTTTACGACCTATAAAAAAATATGGCTGTACCATTGCAAGTATTATGGAAAATTTCGATGATATTAGTAAGGTAAAAAAAGTTCTTATTGGTGTGTATATTGGACAAGCTGAAGATGAACTGGATAATATTAAAGATAGGACTAGCTCTGTTTTAAGTTCTAGAGCTAGAAATGGTTACCAGCTAGGAAAAGCTCCTGTTGGATACTTGAATTCTCGAGATGGAAACAGGCATGGAATTATAATTCCAGACTCAGGAAAGAAAGATTATATTAAACATTGTTTTGAGTTGTATGCAACGGGATTATTCTCCTATGATAGGGTTGGTAAAGAGCTTGCTAAATATGGATTTGTCGATGGTAACGGCAAACCATACTCTAAGAAACGTATTGAAGATATTCTAAAGAGTCCAGTTTATATTGGTAAAGTTGTTCACAAAGGTGAAATATACGAAGGAAAACATGAGCCAATAATATCAGAAGAGCTCTTCTATAGAGTGCAATTATTGTTGAAAGGGTCAGATTCAAAAAGCCCTAAAGGCATGGTATATACTTATTCTAACTTTATTAAGTGTGCAAAGTGTAAATATTCAATGGTAGCTGTAACAAAAAAAGGTGCCCACAATAGCGGAACTTATGTATATTATCATTGCTCGAACTATTCAAAAGTCCATAAGAAAGAGAAAAACATTAATGAAAATTTGATTGATGAAGCAATTCAAGAGGTAATTGATAGTTTTGATATTACAGAAAAAGAAATTAAAGTTATCAAGAAAGAAATATTCAATGCTATTGATGACTTAAAGAAATATGAGCACAAGTCTATTGAAGAACTCAGAAAACAATATGATGATGTAGTAGATAGCATTACATCTCATCTAATTCAAAAGAATAATGATATTAGTGATGTTACTAAGGGGGAAATCCTACGTAAATTAGAAGCTAAGAAAGAAAGTATCGCTAGAAATATAGCATATCTAGCAGAGAACTCAAAAGATACAACTAAACGTATCAGTATCTTAATAGACTTTGCTAATAGATTACCTGAACTTTATCTTAAAGCAACATTGGATGAAAAACGATTAATATTAAATACTATTATTGAAAGTATCACTTATGATGAAGATGCAAATAAATTGACAGTGAAATTGAGACCTGTATTTGAGCATTTGCGACAATTGAAACTCTCCAAAAAACAAGAATTTTCAGTAGACATTGAAACCTTGACTGGAACCCTTGAAATACGCTCAGAGAAAGCTAAACAAGCCCTCAAAAATAGTGCTTTGAATTTAACCAAAATAACAGTAATTGGAACCCGTAAAAGTCGCTTGAATACTAAAATAGAGCCCCATAGTGAAGGCTCTAAAAAGTTAAATGTCGACGGGGGGACTTGAACCCCCACAGCTCTCGCCACATGCACCTCAAGCATGCGTGTCTACCATTCCACCACATCGACATAAGCCGTACTATATCTATCGTCAAATCAATCGCAACCCTACGATTAAACAATCTCCTAAATAAATTTTCATACCCGAAAAACCTGCCTTAGAGCTGCTATGTTTCCATCCTGACTCGGTTGGGGCGATTTTGCGCCACAAAAATTTAAATCATCAACAATTATTTAATTTTCAAACTTACAATCAATTCGCCTCATGATATACTCTGCACCCGACATTAGCTTTCGGTCAAGGAGAAGCAACCCCCCGTGAAGTACGGCAAAAATATTTTATCATAAAATTAAATTATTGGCATAAATTCTAAAATTAAGTTATAATAAAGCTAGATTATAGGAGTAAATTTTAATGACTAAACAACCATCTGATACAACACCCGTTGAAGTATGCATTATAACAAAAGATCACGAGATTAAAGGCACTGTATATGTTTCAAAATATACAAAATCAAATCGTGAATTAACAGAACTCCTTAATGATAAAGAAAGAAGATTTTTAGCGGTAACAAATGCTGAAATTATGCAACATGGTTCAAATGTTGCTCCAAGAAGATATGATTTTTTAGAAATTCATGTAGATTCAATTATGATTATGCACCCTGCTTCTCAAACATTATTTAAAGAAAGCTCAAAAGCCTCAGAAGACATTGCTAAATTTAGAGAATTAAGAAATAGACTTTCTCAAACAAAACCTTTCTAAATTAAGGGTATTTTCATAAATTCATCAACATCAAATGCCATAAATACTTCGCAAAAATCACAATTATGTTGAATTGAGCGAAAAGCGTTTATGCCGAGTGCTTTGCTTACTAAATTAGGAAATTTTTCTTGTGGATAATAAGTTTCAAGCATTCTTTTTTTAGTATTTATAATTGTGCTGATATTTATATAATAATCAAGCGTGCAAAGAGGAAAATCTGATTCGTACATAACAATTTTTAAATCTTCTTTATGCTCTTTTTCTTTTAGAATTTCTTTAAAATGTTTCAAAAGAGCTATAGTATCAATATTATTATCATAAACATTAGGCACAAAAATATAATCAGCCTCTGAAATATCTATTTTTTTGAATGTAGAATAATGGTTTTTAAGAGTTTTATCATCGATATCAAAAATCTTATACCCTTTTACTCTTGTTGATTTCATAACTTCGCTGAATTGTTGTTTTTTAATACTTGCAGATTTAGCTGAATCAAATTCGCAAAGCAAGCTTGAGCCGTTTGTAAAGCATAAAACTTCAAAATTTTTAGGATATTGTGCAATCAAACCGCCCAAGCCTTTTGTTTCTGCTCCGGGATATTGAGATAGCACAAGGCAGTTTGTGTTTATATTGATTTTAAATTGTTTAAATTGACTTTTTAGACCAAAAAGAAAATTAAAAACAAATTTATTGTAATTGATTTTTTTAACAATATTTTTTTCTTTAATGAAATCAATTATTTTTCTTTTTATAAACAACATATATCCATCTTTCTAAAAGGATTATAGCAAAAAAAGCTCATAGTCCATATATTTATTATTATTTTGTTAAATTAACTTAATCATTTTTAGCAATTTTTCTAAAAAATAATACTTTATATAGATACGAGAGATATTGTTTAATGATATAATTTGACTATGAAAAAAGACAAAGTAACATTATTAAAAGAACAAATGCTTAGAAAAAAGGCGATTAAAGACGCTGAATTTCTTGAAAATAAATTTGCTCAAAATCCAATTGAGGCAAAGTTTTTGTCTTTTCAAAAGTTAAAACGTGATATAACAATTAAAGATTTGTTTTAATGCAAAATATTAAAAATATCATTTTTTTATATTTAACTCCTCGTCAAAAATCCCAACTTTTAGGGACATTGAAATCATATTCTAAGAAATTTTCCTCATTATCAACTGAAGAATTAGCTTATAAATTTCTTGAGGATGAAAAATATTATCTTGATATCGAAAATCCTCATTTTGAGTTTGTTAAAGATTATTTTGATGATGATATTTTTTTAAAAGAATTAAAAAAATTTTTTGATTATTGTGCTTGGGAAAAACGTCAAAAAGAGCTTCTAGAGCCATATTTGGATAAACAAAAAGAACAAGCTAAAATTTTAAGAAAAAAAGCTCAAGAATATAAAATGTCTAAAATGAAACCAACCAAAAAACAACTTTTGTATTATGAAAAAATTACAAAAGCACATAATGTTGAAAAAAAAGACACGCAAAATGCTTCTCGTTTGGATTTGAGAAATTGGATTATGGAAATTATAGAAAGCGATGATTAAAATTCGCTTAAATTTAGCGCATTAAATACCGCTTTTACGTTAGCTTGTGCAGTTGATGTATCTATTGCACGAGCTATGATTAAATTATTTTTTGCATCTGAAACAAAAATTTCGCTCATAGCTTGAGCTGATGAACCTTTTTCATCGCCATCAAGCGAATATTGCTTATAATGTGATAAATCAATCTTGAAGCCTAATTTTTTAAGACCGTTTAAACAGGCGTCTAATGGGCCGTTTCCAATTCCTACGACTTCTTTTTTCTCGTTTTTATAATTGAAAATTAAATCAAATATATTTTTTTCAATAGGTTTAAATGAAATTAATTCAAAATCACCTTTAATATCGCAAATTTCACTGAAATATAAATCCAAAATTTCTTCATTTGTAAGCTCGCCCTTTTTCTCTGCTATATGTTTCGCAACAGGAGTTAAGCGTATTGATTCTTGAATTGTAATAGGATATTTAAGCGCCTTGATAATGTCATAAATAGCGGTTTTTCCGCTTTGAGAAGTGAAGCCGATTTTTTCATCATCATATCTTCCGATTAAACTTGGGTGAATTGGTCTATATGCGCCAAAATCCAATTCTTTTGTTTTAATTGCACCGTCTTGATGAATGCCTGAGCGATGAGCAAGAGCCTCTGGACCTACAAGTGGAGCTTTTTCATAGATTTTCACTTTAGACATTTGAGAAATAATTAATGATGTTTCATAGATTTTTGATAAATCAATATCCATTTCAACACCGCAATTATGAAGAGAAATTGCTACTTGGTTAAAATCAGTATTTCCTGCACGTTCTCCAAGACCGTTTAAGCAACATTCAAGCTGAGTTGCCCCGATGAAGAAGGATTCAACAGTTGTTGCTGTAGCCATTCCAAGGTCATTGTGGTTATGAACAGAGATTATAACATCATCTCCAAGAGCATTTTTCACTTTTTCAACCATTTCAACAAATATTTTAGGGCGATATCTTTCAACGGTATTG
>CALURS010000133.1 GCA_944323215.1 Candidatus Gastranaerophilales bacterium
ATTCACGATTTGTCTGAAACTTTTTGTCTTGTTATGAATCAGATATATTACCTCTTTTGTAATTTCGACTTCTGAAATTTCTTCTACGATTTGTTTAATATCCACGTATTCAAACTCAGTAAAATTATAGATTTCAGAGATTCTATCAAATAGATGTGTATGTTTTTTGAGTTTATGCTTTGCAAGTTGCATTCCAACCAAAACTATCGGCACGCCTGTTTCGTCGTGCAAATCTCTTAAAGTTTCAATCGTTCTGAAATCAGCAAGCAAGTAATCAATTTCATCAACGATAACCATCTGTGGATTTATTTTTAAAGCGTTAACGCATTGTCTAAAAATATCAGCAGTATAAAATCTTGGAATTTCATCAAGCTCTTTTGCAATTTCTTCCAACATCCACTTTGGACTCATAGAATTTGTCGCCCTAACATATATTATTGCATCATATTGAATCGATAGATAAAGCGCCGTTTTTGTTTTTCCGAGTCCAGCATTTCCATATACAAGACCAATCTTAGAAATATTATCAGGCTTGTTTTTTAAGTTATGTATTAAATTGATAAATCCTTTGACATTTTTCGTTTTAACAAATATCGGTTTCATATTCTTCGAACTCCTTTGTTTCTTTGTAATTAGTTAGCCAAACCCTATCGTCATTACAAGTGCAACCATATTTCATTAAGTATTCATATCGATCTCGACTTGTCTTGAATAATGGCTTGACAGCAGGATTATATTTTTCAGACTTTTCTTTTTTGACTTCTATTTTTGGGGGTAAATATATCTCTTCAGCCTCATCTATCTCACACTTCAAAATCTCTAAATCCTCAATATTCAAAAACTCCTTACAAGCTTTTATTGTCCTATTTTTAAGTTGTTTTTGTTTCTGAATCTTTTGCTTATAATCTTCAACATCCTTAATTTCGCCCGTATAATGTGCAAGAGGATGAGTGAGCGTTATTCTATCAGCTTTACATAAAAACTTGCCACTGGTTGTATAAACATTGATATAGTTTAAATCGAATAAACTATACTTTATTATCACCTTTTGTCTCAAGCCATAAAGTGTGTCGTTGTAATAATCAGCTTTCAAAAACCTTATTCCCTGACTTGTAATGGTTTTGATTTCTTGAGCCATCATCAAATCATCTAACTCTCTAGGGTTTATTTCTTGTCTCTCAATACTATCTACCATTTCTTTAATACTTCTTGTTTTATCATTCGGACAAGGTAAAGAAATTTTATACTCAAGCCAACTGTTTATCATCTGAATTGTTTGTTGGATAGTCGGAACAAATTCTTGATGGATTTCACTATGGAACTTTTCATTTCTTCTTAGTCTAGCAGGTTTATTTTCTATACTGGTTCCGATGTAGCTTGGTAGTAGCTTTTCAAAACTTTCCTGCATTTCTAAAAAGAATCGCTCAATAACTTTTGCTCTGGCATTATATGGATTAGCAAAAACTGTTGATATACCAAGTTTTTCATAAATTCCTTTTAATCCAACTTCATTGAAGTCAGTGCTACCCATAAAGTATTTACCCTTGAAAGCCTTGCCATTATCAAGATAAACAAACTTTGGGATTTTGCCTAAATTCAAAATCGCATTTCTTAAAGCCGATGCTATATTTTGCGTATTTTCTTCAAGCATTATTTCGTAGCCAACCAATGCTGTTGATTTCCAATCTAAAAAGCCAATCAATGTTGCTCTACAAGGTTTGCCTGTGAAAGGATTTATTACTTGGAAGTTTAATCGTTTTCCGTCAGCTACAAGAACTTCGCCGACTTCAATCTTAGAAAGATCTCTTTTAATATGTGGGATAACCTCTTCTTTTAAAGTTTTTTCGCCATCACGCAAAAGTGTCCATTTATCAAAATAATTCGCCTTATACCAATTTGCAAACTTTCTAAACGTAGGCGGAGCAGGTATATATTCAGCCCCCTGAGTTTTAAGAACATATTGAGTTAAAGAAATGGCTTTCCCGATGCTGAATTTATTCGGATGTAAAAGCAGTTTCAAAAATATTTGTTTTTCGTATTCCGTAAGGCAAGTTCTTGAATAATCTTCATAATGATAATTTGGAATTAAAAGCTCGTAATTATTACTATTGCCTAAAACACGTTTCCATCTTTGAAGCGTACCAATTGATACTTTACCAAGTTTTGCATAAATTTCAGGATACAAAACTTGCGCATTGTATGCGCTCAAAAAATCAGTATCAAATTGTGTTTTATTTTGTTGATTTTTACGCTGATTTTTCCAAAGATTTAATAAATCCAATCTTGCAAGCGCAATTGTTTTAGCCTTATCTGGCTTATGAAAATCGAGTGGTGCAGGAAGCTGTTTTTCAGTACAACTTGGGACAAATTTTGAATAATATTTTTCCTGCAATTCTGGCTCAATACTTGATAAGAAAATCTCAAAACTCCTTCCACCCTTTACTGTTATTTCACGAGTTTGGTATTTACCCCTTGAAAGCCTAATAGCACGAGTACTAACACCTTTGAGTTCTGCTAATTCTTTGATTGTAATGTATTTTTCTTCGTTCATAACACTAACATCTATTACTCTGAAGTTGGAAGAATGGAAGTATTTCCGACTTAATTCGTATCATTCAGACACACTTGCTTTCCATAGAAAGAGAGTTAAAATGTGTGTGACAAAATATTTATCCCCAAGGAGTAAGTTAATGAAGAAAGAATTAAAGAAACAAATCCAACAACTTGAACAAAAGATGGCAAAGAGTCCGAATAATATGAATAACGGTGGTAGTCATTTTCTATATCATCGTGAGCAGATGATAAGATTTAAACTTATGCAAGCTGGTATCAGCCAGAAAAAACTTGCAAAACATTTAAACCTAACTGAAAGCTATATCTCAAAACTCATAACAGGCGAACGCTATAACCAAGATTTCGAAATTTTCTTAAGAAAATTTCTACAGTTTGATTATTGTTTTATTTAAATTGGCTTTTAAATATACAAACTTTTTAAGCTTAAAATATTGACAAAAACACAATTGTAGTGGGATAATAAATAATAATTTATAAAAATGACAAGTTCAAATTTAATATTAAATAGAGTTTTCTCTAAAAATACTTTAAAAGCGTTACTTGATGGTGATAAAAATGCGGGTAATGCATATTATGCTGTAATCAAAAGATATTTAATATCATCGTTAAATAAAAAAAATAAAGATTTAATTAGTGAAATCTACAAAACATTAAAACATACTTATCGTAACGAATATTATTATAAAAATACCTTACTAAATAATTTGTTATTTAAATTTCACAATCCATTAAAAACTACTGCTTTGACAGAGATTCCCGTTTCTAAATCTATTGCAGACTTTATTTTGTTAAACGGAAAAGCTACTGTCTATGAAATTAAAACTGAATTAGATACTTTTGATAGATTGAATTCTCAATTAATTAATTACTATAAAGCATTTGATAATGTATGTGTTGTTGTCCCTGAAATAAAACTAGAGACAATTAAAAATAAATTAAAGAATCATAATGTTGGAATATATTACATATCAAAACGTGGTGCATTAAAAAAATATAGAGAACCTATTTCATATATTGCTGAATTAGATTATGATACAATCTTTAAAATTTTACGGAAATATGAATATGAAAATATTATCTCAAAATATTATGTACTACCAGATGTTTCACAATTTAAATACTATCAAGCTTGTAAAGAACTCTTTAAAACAATTCCATTAGATAAGGTGTATAGTGATTTTAAAGTGCAATTAAAACAACGAACTAAAATAAATTTAGAATTAATACAAAATGTTCCGAAAGAAATAAAAAGTGTAGTATATTTTTCTAAATTAAAAGAAACTGAGTATAAAACCCTAGAGACCTTTTTAGAAAGAAAGTTTGGAGGTTAAATATATGTACTTCCCATATTTAAGAGGACGCCAATTTGAACTAATAGCATTAAGAGAATTAATTGAAAATAATCTAATTGGAAATCATATATATCCTGTTATTGAACCTGTTAAATTATCTAGTACTTTGACAAAAACTTTAAATGTTTTCAAAGAAAATAATAGAAATTTAGCTATTATCATGAACCCATGCGTTGGGAATCTTGATTTCAAAAAACTTAATGATTCAGAAGATAAAGTTTGTAAAACAATGAATGAAATCATTAATAAAAAAAAAAAAAAAAAAGGCTTTCACCTTAGTAAATTTATTCCAGAATATACTGATAATATTCAAAACATTGTCTTAATTGTTAAAAATCGTGACACTATAAAATCATATAATGAAATCTATTCAAGAGAGATCGAACCTGAGTTTACATTAATGCTAGATGAAGCTAGAAGAATTATTCGAAATAGACATCGAGTTCTTTTAAATGATAATTTCAATAAACAAGAAAAAAATGCAAACTATGAAAACACTGATGAGTTTTATACAAATGATCATTTATACTATAAAGATGATGGTTACGTTGGTTTTTCAGATTTTTCTATTGTTGGTGATGAATATTCAGAGTCAGGTTTTGCACCATATGCAGTAGCGATACATATTGTTTATTTTGATGAAAATAACGATTTAAGAGTGAGACATTTTGTATCAGATACCAATGATGATTATACAGATACAACTGGAAAATTCTATGAAGCATTAGAAAAATTAATTGCTTGGAATCAAGAAATGAAATTAGATACATATGCTATGAGAACATTTCAAAAGCTATATGACGAGGAATCATATCCAGGTTTAGGAACTGTAAAAAAACTCTCTATTATGCATCATATAGAGCTTGTAAGCAAATTTCTTGATGAACAGGATCACTAGTATATGAAATTTTGTAGTAATTGTTTTAACGATACTGAGATTAAAAATATTATAAATAGTATAAATAATACGGATGTTTGTGACATTCATAATGTTAAATCTGAACATATATATGATACTGATAAACATGACAATTTAGTTCCTTATTTTGAAGCATTAGTTGATGTATATACTGTAGCGTCAGAATCTCAGATTGAAATTGATAAAGCAAAATACGTCCGTTTGAAATATGATTTACTTTATAATTGGAAGATTTTTAATGATGTTTGTAAACCTGAAAATGTCCATAACATTGTAAAAAGTATATGCAAGGAAAAATATGAAGAAAGTCCAAGTCTCTTTGATAATGATATTGTTATTGAGGAGTTATTTGACTTGGAATATAAAAAAGAATATTCTTTACTTAAAACTTATTCTTGGGATGATTTTAAAACTAGCTTGATAAAGAATAACAGATACCATACAAATATATTTAATAAAAAATTATTTGAACAATATTGTTGGGCAGCCCCTAAATTTTATTCTGCTGGTACAAAATTTTATCGTGGCAGAATTTCTGACAAGAATGGATATTCTTTAGAGGATATGGGGTGTCCTCCTTTAAAAAATTCTAAAGCAGGAAGAGTAAATGCAGAGGGAGTTGAGTGTCTTTATCTTGCAAATAACATTGAAACAACAATAAATGAAGTTAGAGCAGGTGTGGCT
>CALURS010000134.1 GCA_944323215.1 Candidatus Gastranaerophilales bacterium
TTAATATCCCTCTATTATATATAAGGACATTTTTTTGAAAAAAATTTAGGCAGTAATTGATTTTTTTGAGAAATTAAAAAAATATTAACACAAAAGAAAAAAGACACCAAAACTGATGTCTTTAAACTTAAATTTACAAAAGAAAACTTTTCTTTATTATTAATTTCTTTTGAAAGTAAATACTTACACAAAAAGTATTAATATATAATTTATAATAAACTATACACACTTTTTGAAATTACAATAATAATTGTTTAATTAAAATTGTTTAATTAAAAATGTTCGTTATTTTTGCGTTTATTAGATATTTCTCTACTTTTGTGGCTAGAATTATTTATTTTTTCTAATTCTCTCAAAAACAATTGGAAGTAAAGCTTGCATTATACTATCTCTAAAATCTTTATCATTTGCCAAATTTTCAAAAAATTTGTTGTTTTGTTCACTTCTATCAATAACTAAATTATCAAATTTGTCATTATACATAAATTTAAAAGTTTCTATAGGATTATTCTTGCCAAATTCTTTTAATACCTCATCATTAACCATATCATTACAAAGTTGCAACAATATTTTATCCGTTTCAGTAAAAGATGTGCCAAATTTTTCATTAATATTTTGTATAATTATAGACAAAGGATCTTTTTTCTTCTCTTTACCAACAAGCCCTCCTTTTATGCCAATAACACTATCAGGGGAGTGATCAAGTTTAATTTGTCCTTCAAATGATTTTTGAAGTTTGTAATACTCTAAAATTACTTTATCATCTACATTAACCTTTTCATTGTCTTTTGGTAATTTCATTTTAAGAAATTTTGCATATACATTGAATTTATGTAATTCTTTATCAAACATTTTTTCTACATTGGTTATAAAGTTATAAATTCTAATGAATGATGCTAACCCTGATTTAAAACTTTCTCGTTTAACTTTATCAAGTGCTAAAAATCTATCGACTGCAGGCCTTAAATAATTTGAAAGTTTGCTAGCGTCTTTCTCATTTTGACTAAAATATAAATCTGCAAAAGAATTAACTTCACTTGTTGTATAAACTCTCATTTCATCTAATTGATATTTTAAATCATAAACAGCATTTGGATTTGTTTCCTGTTCAAGAATTGTTCCCTCATAATAAGGTTGAAAAGCTTTTTTGATATCCTCTGCACTATTAACAAAATCTAAAACGAAAGTATCTTCTTTGCCTTTACATATTCTATTTAATCTTGAAAGTGTTTGAACAGCCTTTACATCATTTAATTTTTTATCAACAAACATTGTGTGCAGAAGTGGTTCATCAAAGCCTGTTTGATATTTTTCTGCCACAATAAGCATATTAAAATCATCATGAAAGATTTTTGGCAACTGATTTTCTTTAATTTCATTCCCTTGCTTATCTTTGTTTAAAGTTTGTTCTGTATACTTTTCACCATTATCATAAACTTCACCACTGAAAGCAACTAATACATCACAATTTTCTAGGTGTTTTTCTTTAATTTGTTTTTTGAATTCTAAAAGATATCTAACTGCATGTAATCTTGATGGTGTAACTATCATGGCTTTTGCTTTCCCATTTATTTTATATTTCGTAATCTTATCAAAATGGTCAAGAATTATAGCTGTTTTTTGTGCTAAATTATGTGGGTGTAATGTTTCATATCTTGTAACAGCTTTCATCCCTTTATTTGTATCAAAAATAGGATCAGTAGGAAAGTTTTTTGCTATTTTAAAATAAGTATTGTATGTCATATAATTTGCAAGAACATCTAGAATAAAACCTTCTTCAATCGCTTGTCGCATTGAATAGATATGAAATGCCTTATAAGTATTTTCTCCCTTTTCATTAGTTGCCTTATCACCAAAAAGCTGTAATGTTTTGTTTTTAGGAGTTGCAGTAAACGCAAAGAATGATAAATTTTTATGATTTCCTTGTGCTAAAATTTCGTTTAACAATTTATCATCTTCGTCCAATCGTTTGTTTTCAAGCTCGTTTTCAATTTTAGCATATTCTTCTAGAGATTCTTCAAGATCAGCAAGTCCTTCTTTCAATTTCTTTGCGGTTTCTCCTGTTTGAGATTGATGCGCTTCATCTACAATGATTGCAAAGTTTTTATTTTCTCCAATAATATCTTTGTAAATCCTAGGAAATTTTTGAATAGTTGTTATTATAATATCTTTTCCATCGTTTATTGCTTTCAATAAATCTTTACTAGTTTTGCCTTTGTCTATCTTTTCAACAACTCCGTCAACATGGTCAAATTGGTAAATTGTATCTTGAAGTTGTGAATCTAGAACTTTTCTATCTGTTACAACAATAACAGATGCAAAAACACGTTTATTGTTTCTATGTAAACAAGCCAAACGATAAGCAAGCCATGCAATAGAATTTGACTTTCCAGAGCCAGCACTATGCTGAATAAGATAGTTTTTTCCGCTTCCTATTTCTTTAATACTTTCAATAAGTTTAGAAACAACATCAAGTTGATGAAATCTAGGGAATATAACAACTTCTTTTTTCTCTCCGTCTTTTTCACTAACTTCCAAGTGAATGTATTTTGATAAAATTTCAAGCAACATATCTTTCGTTAAAACTTTATTCCAAAGATATGATGTATCATAATTATCTTCGCATATAGGATTACCTTTTCCACCAATGTTACCAGCACCATTACTACCTTGGTTAAAAGGAAGAAAATAAGTGTTTTCGCCTTGAAGTCTTGTTGTCATAAAAACATTTTCAGTATCAAGTGCAAAATGTATTAAAGCCCTGTTTTTAAATTCAAAAATTGGTTCGTTAGGGCTTCTATCATATTTATATTGATAAATAGCATTTTCATAAGTTTGCCCTGTATATTCGTTTTTTAGCTCCATTGTTACAATAGGAATACCATTAACAAATAATACAATATCAAGACTATTGTTATTTGATACAGAGTAATGAAGTTGTCTGCAAACTTGAAGAATATTTGCATTATAATCTTTAATAAGTTTTTGATTCATATCAGTATTTGCCTTAAAAGTTACAACTTTAAAAACACAACCTCTATCAGTAATACCCGTTCTTAAAACTTTAATTAACCCTTTGACTTTTACTTCTCTAACAAATCTATCAATAAAAGATTTTTCAGCACGTTCTCCATAAATTTTTACATATTTATTCCAAACATTGCTTTGAGTGCTTTTAACATAAGAAAGCAAGGTTTCAGGGCATAGTGCAAGATGTTTATCATATCCAGCACCATCGAACTTAGTATAACCGCAAAAACTTATTAAATCACTTTCAATTCTTTCTTCAAGTGCCATTTCATTTGTTTTCATATAAACTCCTTACAACTTCTACTTAATTTAATTCTCTTAATTCTATATTTTTCAACAGCATCTCTTTTACTTTAAGATTTTTTTCGACACGATTACCTGACTTATCTATCTCTCCATTTTTGAAAGGTAATTCTTCTTCTATTATATCAAAAGATAAATTACAAATATAATGATTTTCTAAAAAATCTTTTAAATAAATTTTGAAATTTGGAATTGTTTCATCATTATTGATTAGTAAAACATTACCATTGAAAATTACTCTTTCTTGTTTCTTTATTAACACAAGATTATCCAACATATTTTTGTTATTTACTTCAAATTTTTCTATAACAAAATTTGCATGGTCGGTATTGATTAATTCAAAATTTTTTAAATGATAATACCTCTCATTTGGCAAGAGTTTTTTATCTTTTTTCCCATTTGCTAAAACTGACTTTTCTATTTCTTGCATATAAACATTATGTTCAACATTCTCTAAATCGTCAATTGTTTTAAAAGTGAAATTTGGTTTATATAGTAATTTTTGATCTTCTTTCTTATTTTTTTCTTGATTTTTAATTGTCCAAGAAACACCAGCAAGCGTTAAAAGACCTCCTAATACCCCAGCATAAACACCCATGACGGAATTAAATAAACTTTGATCTTCTGTGTTATGATTCCAAAATAATAAATATAAAACAAAAGCAATTAAGCATATTTCTAATAAAGCGATAATTGTGAATTCACCAATTTTGTAAAGTTTATCAAGTTTTATATCACTTATGAATAATATTTTCATTAAAATCATGAATAAAATTAAACATATAATTGATAAAAACAATATCGCAAGCCATTTTATTTGATAGATGTATAAAATTGAATTTATTAAAACGAATAATAAAATAATAATAAACGCTAAACTAATTTTTTCTTCTTCAAATGCTTTTTTAGTCACTAATAATCTAATTAACCATATTCCTAAGCTCGTAGAATTAAACATAATAGAAAAAATCAAAGAACCCAAAGTTAAATCAATATGTAACATACCCCCAATAAAATTCATAGAATTGCTTATAACAAAAAACATATTGGCTATTAAAAGAAAAAAATCATAAAGATATCCTTTCTCTTTAAATGCAAATTTATATTTTATTGCTATAGCAATTAAAGTTATTGAAGCAAATAAGATATTAATTATAAGCACTATTAAAAGCATTATTTCCCCAACATGACTGATTTGAATAGCATTTTTACTAAAAATGCCAAGCAAGATTGCTATAACAAACTCTAAACAGATAAATATTAGATGAAATAAATAAAGCTTGACCATTTTGTATCTTATATTTTCATTTTTTGATTTCATACAACTTCCTTTTTGCCGGTTACATATTGATAAATTAAAGATTTTTTATATTCTTTAAGTTTTTCAATCTTTTCTTGCTTAATTTTTATTAAATTATCAATTTCTTCACACTTATTGTCTAAATATGCAACTATACGTTTTTGATATAAAATATTTGGATATGAAAATTCAAAATTATAAAACTGCTCTTGATATAAATGCTTTATTGTGCTGTTGCCATTTTGACTTTTTTCATACCATAAATAGAATTGATTAGAAAGCAAAATGTAATATAAATATTTATTATCATACTTCCAATTTGAATTATTCCTAATAATCATAACCCCACTGTTAAGCGAAACTTTTTCAGGACAATTTTTTACAATAGCAAGTTTTCCAATTGTTCCGTCTTTTGTAATTAATAAATCACCCTCTTTGACGTGCAATAATTCGTCTTCCATAAAACGTTCTTCAGTAATATGAGCACAAGTATCCCATTTTATATTACCATTATTGAAATCTGTCCCAGTAATTAAAAATGGTCCATCTTCTTTAAATTCGGAAGATTTTAATCCATCCCAACCAATTCTACCTTTCAACCAAGATGTGAATTTTATTTTTATAGTAATCCAACTTTCTGGGATTTGACCTATCCAAGGTATGCCACTATCTTTCATTTTTGCGTTATGGTCAAGACCTTTTGTTACAACTTTTGTGATAAGCGAAGTTTTGTATTCTTTTAATTTTTCAATCTCATTTTCTTCCAAACTTACAAGTTCGTCAATCTGCCCACACTTCTTGTCCAATATCTCAACTATCTTTTGTTGTATCTCTTTTGGGGGTATTGCAATATTTATATTTTTTATTTGATT
>CALURS010000135.1 GCA_944323215.1 Candidatus Gastranaerophilales bacterium
TGGTTAAAAAGATTAATAGTTTTGAAAAACAGATTACGAAGCTGAATAAAAATGTCGAGAAATTAGCATTATATGTAAATAAAAAATAAAAATATAGACGGACTGAAAAAGATATTAGCCAAAGATAATATATTAACTTCTGAAGAAGAAAAGTATATTTATGCACAGGATGCGACCAATACAAGAAAGTCAAAACGGCTTCCTGATGCGGTTGTGTTTCCCGAAACAATAGAGGATGTTCAAGCAATAGTGCGTTATGCAAACAAAAACCGAATTCCGCTAATATGTAGAGGCGCAGGAACAAACCTTGTTGGTGCTTGTTTTTGCGACCAAGGTGGAATTATAATGTGTTTTTCAAAGATGAATAAAATTATTAGTGTTAATCGTACAGATATGACCGCAACTGTTCAGCCGGGAGTTGTAGTAGGTGATTTACAAAAAACGGTAGAGGATGTTGGATTATTTTTTCCGCCGGATCCTTCTAATCTAAGGGTTTCTACTATAGGCGGTGCTATTGCCCAATCAGCAGGGGGTGCAAGAACTTTCAAGTATGGTGGTATTAAAGACTATATTTTAGATTTGAAGGTCGTATTATCCGATGGTTCAATTATTCAGACGGGTTCAAATACAATTAAAAATGCTACAGGCTATAATTTAGGGCAGCTATTTGTTGGTAGTGAGGGAACTTTGGGCGTTGTGGTAGAAGCATTATTGAAGCTTATTCCTAAACCGGAGGCTTCTCAAGTGTTAATGGCCTATTTCAACTCTATTAAAGAGGCTGCTAACTCTGTTAATACAATTTTACAAAACAGATTTATGCCGTCTACATTAGATTTTATGGATGGTAATGCGATTAAGACTGTTGAACGATTCTTTAATATTGGGTTGAATACAGAAAAAGATGCTTTGCTAATTATTGAGATAGATGGGTTTGCCTGCTCTATCGATTACCAAAGAGAAAGTATTATTAAAATCCTTAATCAATCCGGAGCGAGTGGTATAAGGTATTCAACAACAGAAGAGGAAGCAAAAAAGATCTGGCAAGGACGCAGAGCCTCTTTTGCGGCTACTGCTAAATTAAAGCCCGATGTATTAACCGACGATGTTATAGTTTCTCGTTCAAATCTTGGTACTTTGGTTAAGGGTATAAAAAATATATGTGATAAGTATAATTTGTTGGTAAGCATTGTTGGACATGTTGGTGATGGCAACGTGCATCCTCAAATTGCTCTTAATCTTGATGATAAAGAGGAATATAAAAATTATAAATTGGCCAAAAATGAGATTTATAAATTGACGGCATCATTGGGCGGTATAATTTCAGCAGAACATGGTATTGGTGTTGAGAAAAAAGAGTTTTTACCTAATGTGGTTCATGGTTTATCTGTTGATTTTATGCGGAAGATTAAGAAAGTATTTGACCCCAAAGGAATACTTAATCCTGGGAAGATATTTGATTAGATAGGAGGGATTATGGATATTGTTGTAATATATTGTACGGTTCCTAATAAAGCTCAGGCTGAAAAGATAGCTAAATCTCTTGTTAAGCATAAACTTGCAGCTTGCGTCAGTATGATTGATAACGTTATTTCGCATTTTTCTTGGGAAGGCGAGATGTGTAAAGAAAAAGAAGTTTTATTGATAATTAAGACAAGGCGTGATTATTATTCAAAAATAAAAGTATTAATTGAAAAATTGCATGATTATAATGTTCCAGAAATTATATCTTTACCAATAATTGATTGTAGTGAAGAGTATTTAAAATGGTTGTTAAACGAAACAGAACAGTCTTAGATATTATTAAATACTGTAAAAGTTGCGGTTTAGAGGTAAAAACATCTACTAATGCTCGTGGACATCAAGGAGTATTTTTATATAATTCTAATGATTTAAAGCGAATTGATATTTCTAAAAAATTGGCTGATGAAAAAGTCGTTCCTGTTATAGCACATGAGTTTGCTCATTTTTTTCATCAAAAAATGGATGAAAATTTTGAGTCTTTAGAAGAAATTTTTGGGGTAAAAAGTGAAATTCTTTTTGAAGAGCTTTATGCTGTTACAGCTTTTGTTGCCTCAAATGCTGTTGAGTTAAAAATAAGAGAAGAACTTATTGATATTAAATCAAAAATTCAAGAGCAGGAGAATATCATTAAGAAAAAATATCCTAATTTTAAGCGTAGTAAAAAATTTGCTGAGTTTGAGAAATATATAAAAAATTCGGATGCTAAATATTTATTAAAATATGATAGGGTAAAAGTATTTAGTTGGTTTAAGTATATTATTTATTCAGTAGATACAGTATTAAAAGATTTTCCGCAAATGCCAAAAGAATTTGCTGCATATATTAGTTTACGTTCTTTGCAACGGCGGCAAACAAGATATAGTAGGAAGTACAGAAAATTAATAAAGTATTATGAAAAACCCTCAGAACTTTTTGCAAGATTTGTCGAAGGTTTGGTTATTAATCGTGAAAAAGTTCAAGAATTAGCTCCCAATGCGTATAATTCATTTATGGAACGTTTGGAATATCGTTCTTTTATGCCGCTCAAAGGTATTCTTGAAATGGTTTGGGATACTTAAGACTATAATTGTTAATTTTTGCAAATTTCATGGCAATTTATATTCTTTTTGTGTTTTAATGTCACCAAACAGAAAATAGGAGATTTCAAATGAAATTAAATACTTTTGATATGGTTTCTTATCAGTCCTCAAAGCACAAAAAGGCTCTTAAATTTGTTAAGAAGGGAGCTGGCGATTTGTCTGAAATTCTAAAAACTTCTGAGTTGATTAAGAAAAAAGAAACACTTATGAATGATAAAGTCGTTTTAAATCAAACACAAAATAATGTTAAATTTGCAGGCAAGCTTAAAACTTTAGATGAATTTATGCGTGATGTTTTAAAAATTGATATTAAATAGCTTATTTTTACAAGATTTTTTTATTAATAATAGGTGCAATCTGCTTAATTTCTTTATAAAGTTTTTCATATTCAGCAGGATATAGTGATTGTGCTCCATCACAAAGTGCATTGTCAGCATCATAATGTACTTCAATGATAAGACCGTCACAGCCTGCTGCAACTGCTGCTCTGGACATTGGTGCGACTTTGTCTCTTAAACCTGTTCCGTGAGAAGGATCTATAATTATAGGTAGGTGACTTAGCTTTTTAATAACAGGAATTGATGATAAATCAAGTGTATTTCTTGTATATCTTTCGAATGTTCTTATTCCTCTTTCGCAAAGTATTACTTGTCGATTGCCCCCTGCCATTACGTATTCTGCTGACATTAGCCATTCTTCAAACGTCGAGGATAATCCTCGTTTTAGTAATACAGGTTTATTTAGTAACCCAACTTCTTTTAGTAAATTGTAATTTTGCATATTTCTTGCACCAATTTGCAAAATATCAACATATTTAAGGAACATCGGAATTTGAGAAATTTCCATAATTTCTGAAGTAACAGCCATTCCATGATTGTCAGCTACACTTCTTAAAATTTTTAAACCTTCTTCTCCCAAACCTTGAAATGCGTATGGTGATGTTCTTGGTTTAAATGCTCCTCCTCGTAGTATTTTTACGTTAGATTTTTCTAACGCTTCGGCTGTCTTGTCCATTTGTTCGTATGATTCAACAGTGCAAGGTCCTGCAATAAGTCCTGTATTTTCTCCGCCAAATTTTACTCCGTTTACTTCTATTATTGTGTCTTCTTCTTGAAATACTCGGCTTGTTAGCTTAAATCCTGTTGAAATCCTTATTACTTCTTCTACATCTTCAAGTAGTTCTATATCACGCTTATCTATAATTTTGTTTCCAACAGCCCCAATAACTGTGTGCAATTCACCATTTGATATGTGTGCTTCAAAACCTCGTTTTTTTATGTAATTTACTACATTATCTATACTTGTTTGCGGTGCCTGTTGCTTCATTATAATAAGCATTTTTTTATTCTCCAATCTTTCTTAACGGCTAAATTCTATCGCAAATATAAATAATTTACAAACTATAAAAATTATTGTACAATAAGCTTAATAGGACTTTAGATTGTTTTGAGGAGGTTGTATGACCGAAAAAGAAGAAAGAGATACCAGACGTTGGTATGATAGAGATCCGGTTTTATCTCAAGCGATGAAAACCTTGAAAGAAACTGATGATGAATCCCAAATTAAGATTGCACTTAATTTGATTAAGATTATTACTGAGCACAACCTCTCTGATAGTGAATTTTCATCTGTTGATGAAATTATTTCCGCAACCGAGGATGGCTTAAAGCGTACTAAACACGAACGATGGTACGATATTGATGCTACATTAAGAACTGCTATCAGTTTACTTCAAAATTGTCCTGAAAATACTCGTTCCATTATTGCTAAAGAAATGGCACAAATGGTTTTAGAAAGATTTGATGACAATAGCGAAGAAGATATTGATGACGAGGATATGGTGCTTGACGAAAGTTCTATTATGAATGCACCTAATACGCTTTAGTACCAAGCTCCATATTTATTTATGATATATTCATAAGATTTTTGGTAGGCTTCTTTTTCTATAAAGTTGTTAATATACTCTTGTGATGTGACATCAGAATAATTCCTGACAGCTTCCAAGCATTTTTGTGCGTACTCGTATTCTGGGCTTCCTTCTTTAAATTTAACCTTATTGGCTGGTATCTTAGACCAGTAAGAATCCTTAAGCTTATTATTTATTCGTTGTTCTATTATGAAATTAGTGCTCTCTTTTGGAATATGTTCCCAAGCTTTTATGATGTTTTTGCTTCCTATACCTTCGGTTTGACGCATTATCATGTGCTGACGGGCATGGATTAATTCGTGGTAAATTTTTAGTAATACTAATTTCCTCTGTTCGTCATCACTAAGTGGTTCTGCTGTTAGTTTATCATACCCTTTTGATTTTGCTATATTAGGGCTATTTATTATTGAATTGGCCAACTGTTTATTTATAATTAATGGCAATTTGCTATTTTCGGAGAAAAGTAATTCTTTTTCTCCGTTTTTTATTCCAACAATTTTAGTATCTGAGTCAAGAACGTCAGCGAGATTAAGCGTGATTAAATTCTTTGAAAAAGTGTACCCACCGCCTGTTGATGCGTTGTAAGAGAAATAATAAGATAGTTTGGGCGGGTAATCGAGCTCTAATTCCTTACACATAGAGTTGTAAATATTATTTAATTCTCCGTACGGGAAAAGCTGCTCTAATTTTTCAATGTACCTTGCTTGCGGGTTTGTACGTTCAAACTTATCAGGCGGAGTTGAGCCGACAGGTTTTCTAACCTCTGATTGTTTATTTTGGGCATTGTAAAATC
>CALURS010000136.1 GCA_944323215.1 Candidatus Gastranaerophilales bacterium
TTAAAAATGTTTTAAAGCAGCAGGTTCAGGCTGCTAACAAATACAGTTATCCGGATTTTATCAAATCATTTGATTGTAGTTATATTAATTCAGATGGTTTTAATCTGGATATTTATTCTAAGCTCGTTGAAGATACTTGGACTTCTTATAGTAATATCCAATATGCTCAAAAGGTTAAGAATGTTTCTGTGTATGGAAAAGATGCAATAGCTGAAGTATTAGAAACGGCTAATGCCCAGATTAATTCAGAATACGATTTGGCAGGTCATTTAAAAAGTATTGCTAATAACGTTTACTATTTGAAGAAAACTGATGATGGTTGGAAAATAGTTTCTGATTTGGTATTAACAGAAGATACATATTTGTCTTTTGGAGAGCTGATAAATAAAACTCCTGTTTTGGTAGTTCCGTATCAAGTTTTGGCTAACCAAAATTATACCGCTTCATTATCTTTTGATACGCCCAAAAATACGATAGCCATTGCTTCAATTAACCAGGAAAAGGTTACATTCCCGCAACAGTCATCTAAAGAAAATTATAGAAAACTCCCAGATGATGGCGTTTTGGAAAGATTTTTTACCTCTAATGGTGATGGTGTAAATGAATATATCGTTGCATCTATAGGACTTACAAGACCTGAGTTTGAAAACAAAGATTTACAAATTAATGTTACGGGGATTGCTTATATCATAAAGAGAATTAATGTTATTCCTGAGAACAAATACATTGACAAAGACGGTCTTATAACCGTAAGTGAAAGATTATTAAGATTGAAAAAGGATGAGGCAGATGTTGAATTAAAGGATGTCCAAACATCTCCTGATGAAGTAAAAAAAGAAATAAAAAAGAAAAACGACAACAAAGAAGAAGTAAAAGATAACTCAGCTTCTGATAAGGAAGTTAAGATAAATAGTACAAAAGATGATGAAGAAAAATCTAATTTGAATTCTGAAAAGACAAAAGTAAGCAATTCTGAAAAAAAAGTAAAGCAAAAAAAAGAAAAAACGTCCAAGGTTAAGACAAAAGATGAAAATAAAGAAAATAATGTAAAGCCTGAAGAAGTTAGAGCCGAAGATACAACAGTTAAGGAACCGGGGCAAAAAGCCAAGAGTGCACAAAAAAAACAAAAAAATGAAAAAACAAAAAAATCTGATAAAAAACTAAAAGGAACATATACACCTGAACCTGTTGGAATAAATACGACAATGACAGTGTGTCCTATAGAGGAAAAGCCTGCTAACGGTGAAGATGTTAAACAGTAATAGAGGGATAAATGTCTAAAAATAGTAAAATGTTTTATATGTGGTTGACGTTAGCATTTTTTATCTGGCTTGATACCTATTGTTCGTCTGTTATAGCCGCGTACATTTATAAATGTGGTGCGGTCGAAAATCCTATTTTAAGTTTGATTTATGTTAAAAATACAGGTGCGGCATTCAGTATCTTAGAGCATTCTACAACGCTATTGATTATTATTTCCATAGTAGCTCTATTTTGGATTCTACATTGGATGATAAATAATATTTTTAGACTAAGTCCTGTTTTCATATTTTGGTCAAGTCTTTTATGCTCTGGAATAGCTTGCAATCTTTATGAACGAGTTCATTATGGCTTTGTTAGAGATTTTTTTAAATTAAATTTTATAAATTTTCCTGTGTTTAATATTTCAGACGTATTTATAAATTTGGGAGTTTTTGCTATTATCATTCTTGTTATTACAAAGAAATGCTATAAAAGATGATAAAAGTAATTGCAGATTTATCAATAGAAAATAAAAGGTTAGATGTTGCATTAGCATCTATTTTGTGTGGTTTTTCACGTTCTAAAATCCAAAATTTAGTCAAGTCATCATTGGTAAAGGTAAATGGTATTCTGGCTAAATCTTCGCAGAAAATTAGATTGGATGATTTGATAGAAATTGAGGAGCAGGATATTGCTGCTGTTTCAATTCAGCCGGAGGATATTCCTTTTGAGGTTGTATGTGAAGATGATAATATGGCAGTTGTAAATAAACCATCAGGAATCCTTACTCATCCTACAACGATGGAACGTTCAGGGACTTTGGTGAACGGTTTGCTGTATAAGTTTGGACAAGACTTGTCGGATATTAACGGAGAATTCAGGCGAGGAATTCTTCATCGCTTGGATAGAAATACTTCAGGCTTGCTAATGATTGCTAAAAATAATAAAGCTCACGAATTCTTGGCAGAGCAAATCAAGCAAAAAACAGCTATTAGAAAATATTTGGCTATTGTAAAAGGTGTAATAAAAGAAGATTTTATGGTAATAGATAAGCCAATTGGCAGAACTTTTACTGATACTTGCAAGATGTGTATATCTGAAGATGGAAAACCTTCTATTACCGAATTAACAGTTCTTGAACGCTTCACTGATGCTACATTTGTTGAACTTAAATTATTGACAGGTAGGACTCATCAAATAAGAGTTCATTTATCAAGTATTAATCATCCCGTTTATAATGATACTTTGTATGGCTTTGGAAAAATGAAAATAAAAACTCAAGAACAAGTCTTAGAAGCTTATAAACTTGAATTTGATAAGCCATTCTCTAAAGAACGCTGTATCGTTGAAATTCCGAAAGACGAAAAAATATGTAAAGTTTTAAAATTTTTAGGAGGTAAAATTTAATTATGAAAAAAAATTTTATAAAAATAGTTTTGTTTTTAATATTAGTTTTATTGTTTGCCGGCATGTATTATTTTCATCCTGCTAAAAATGTAATTTTTGAGAATTATATTTTTAATATTTTATTATTTGTCTCAGGAATTATCTTTGGTGTATTTATAATGCAATTTTTATTAGATAAATCTACAAAAGCTCTAAAAGCATATAAGCGTGAATTGGAAAAAGAATCAATATCAAGTACAGAATCCTCTTCCCAAATAAAGGTCCTTGAATCAAAAATTGAAGTTTTGGAAAAAGCTTTAAAACAAGCCCTTGGCAAGTAATTATTTAGAAACAAAGTCTGAGCTTACTGCAAGCCATTGGTAAGAAGGTTCTTGTTCAGCAGGTCTTGCAATAACAAAGGTTCCGCCCCATCTGCCTGGAGATGAGGTTAAAATGCCTTCTTTGGTTAGCTCTTTTATCGCTCGGCGAATTGTATTAGGACTTAAGTCAAGTTGCTTTGAAAGAGCCAAAATAGGCGGAAGTTTAGAGCCGGGATAATAGTTCTCTGCTATCATATTTTTTATTCTTTGTTGCGTCTTTTCGTAGTAATAGTAAGCCGTAACAGAAGCCGGTGCAAAAATAGATGTTTCTCTTTGCGGCTCGTAAGTGTTTTCTGCTGGTATCTTGGATACAATTGTCCCGTATCGACCTCTGAGTGTTACAAGTGTGCCTTCTTCAACTAGAAGATTTATTGCATCATTTATTGTCTTTAAACCTACATTAAATTTTTTTGCTAATTCTTTGTTAGCTGGCAATTTGTCTGATACCTTGCAATTTTCGGTTATATATTTTTTTATCTCCTTTTTTATCTTCTCAACAAGTGTTTCAAATGTTGTATTTGATACTTCAAAATCTGTTTTAGCTATTATATATTCTTGCCTGCTTCCATCTTTTTTTATTATGTTTTCAGACATTAATCCTTGTAGTGCACTTCTTACAGTATTTAATGGAATATCAGTTATTTGCGATAATTTTCTTGTCGCAGGAATTGTTTCTCCTATTTTGAAATTATTATCTTTTAAATATTTTTTTATATACTCTATTGCTGTATCTCGTTTTGAGGTCAATTTTAAATTGTTTGTCCCATTTGTATTTGCATTTATAAATGTACCTTTTTTTTGCTTTGAGGTTAGATAACCTCTATCTTCAATATTCCGTATAGCGTTTTGTACTGTTCCTACACTTACACCTAAGTGATATGCTAAGTCGGTTTTGGATGGAATTATGTCATTATGTTTTATTTTGTTTTGTTTTAGAGCTCCTTCTATCCAGTTTATTAACCACTCTGATATTGTTGTTGTTTTATCAGTGTTTTTTAAATTCGGGCAAGGCAAATCAATATCTTTAATATTTATAACTCTTGTTGTGTAATTTTTATTATCCATAATCCCACCTTTAATTTTATATATAAATTATAAAAACAAACAGAAACTTCTGTCTATAAATATTAAAAATTATTAAGAAAAAGCAATTTTTTTATCAAGTAATACTTTATAAATATGTAAGGGTTATAAGAAAAAATAAAGGTTTATGGAGGTATGCTATGAGTTTATCATCAATTAAGTTGGAACTTTTAAGAAAGGCTAATGAAGAAAAAATTCAACAAATTAAAGCCTTAGGTTATCAAACAGTCCCGATTAACGATTTAACATTAAGACAAATAACTATGTATTTAGCAAATAATACTCCAAGGTATTAAAAAAAGAATTGAGCGACGCAAATAGCTGAAATAATACCGATAATATCTGCAAGAATCCCTGTAAGCAGAGCGTAGCGAAATTTAGTAATTCCAACGGAGCCGAAATATACAGAAAGAATATAAAATGTTGTTTCTGAGCTACCTACAATTATAGCTGCAAGTTTAACCGTATAAGAGTTTGGATCTAGTTTGGCTGCAAGCTCGGAAAATAGCCCAAGTGCAGCAGAGCCTGATAGTGGTCTTGTAAATATTATAGGTAATACATCTGTTGGTAGCCCAATATTATTTGTTAAATTAGCCAAAGGTTGTGCAAGAAAATCCATTAATCCAGAGGTTCTGAAAATTGTTACTGCAAAAATTATTGCAACAAGATAAGGAATAATTTTTATTGATACTTCAAATCCTTCCTTTGCACCGTCCACAAAGTGTTCATAAACCGGCTGCCTTTTTGCTATTCCCCAAGTAAGGATAGCGAGTATCAGTATTGGAAGTATTAAGTTTGAAATCTTTTCGTACATTAAAAATTCCTTATTTCATTGTGGGTAAGATTATTAAAAGTTATGAAAGTCTTGTTTAAAGTGTTATTTCGCAAGTAATCTCTTTGTTTCTTTACAAGAGCTGAAAAAATACGTTTTTTTTGTAAATCATTATTTTTTTTAGATAGTTTAACAATCATTTTTTTCTCCATTTGAAGTTTGCGGTAGCCAAATCTTTTCTAAAGTTTTAGCAATAATAATTGCTGAAACAAAAGCAATACTTGTTACAATTAGAGTTGGTAAAATAATATCAGTAGGATT
>CALURS010000137.1 GCA_944323215.1 Candidatus Gastranaerophilales bacterium
CTGACAAAACAAGCGCCCTCTCAAATATTTGAGAGGGCGCTTAGTAATGTAAATTTAATTAATACTCTAAATTCATTTGAGAGAATTGAACTATTTTATTCTTACCACGCTTTTTAGCATTGTACAAAGCGTGTTCTGCGTATCTGATAATTGTGTTAGCGTCTTCATCAACATTTTCCATGCACGGATAAGTGGATATTCCGCCGGAAATAGTTACTTGGTGTCTTTCTTCCTCTCCTGCTGGGATGAATTCCATCTTTTCTATATCTCGTCTGAAACGCTCTGCAAATAAAAATGCGTTTTCTTCGGAGGTATTAGGTAGGATTAATAAAAATTCTTCATCGCCGTAACGAGTTAAGATATCTTCTTTTCTAATCATTGATTTTAGCTTGCTTGCAAGGTTCCTAAGCAGGATATCACCCCACTCATAGCCGTACATATCATTTACAACTTTAAAAAAGTCGATATCAAATAATAAGCAGGATAGACGAGTATGGTATCTTCTTGCACGAGAAATTTCTGATTCCAAACGTTCTTGAAGATACTTCCTGTTATGCAATCCTGTTAATTCATCGGTTGTACTTACACGTTCAATCTTGTCTTTATATTGTTTAATCTTAAGTAAGGCTTTGACTCTTATTAGTAACTCTGTATTATTAACAGGTTTAGAAATGAAGTCATAACCTTCAGCTCTTACTGTAATATCAGTAAAGATATTTCCGACAAATAAAACAGGACAGGGTAATTTATTTGTCATAAGAACATCTTTAAAACCATTGACTTCATCAATGATAATTAAAGAAGGGTTAAGGGTTGCAAAGTCCTTAAACTCTGCACCCTTAACAACTCTAACACTTACTTCGTCAATATCAGCTAATACAGATTCGTAGCTAACAAGCGGCATATCTGTATAAATAATAATATTATCCATAAAGCTCCTTTTTAGTTATACCTTTTTCTTTAATGATACACTAAAAAGTTACATCTAGGCAAGCACTTTTGAATTATTAATACATTTAATCAAAGTATCAACAACGGTTTTTTGCTCATCTTCGGTAAGCTCAGGGAACATAGGAAGTGAAATAACCATTTCAGTATCTTTTTCTGTATTAGGTAAATCGCCTTTCTTCCAACCAAGACCGTCATGAACTTTTTGAAGGTGAAGCGGAATAGGATAATAGAGCATTGCACCAATGCCTGATTCTTGAAGCATTTTATGAACTTCATCACGGTTAGGTATTTTTACAGTGTATTGGTGATAAACACAATAGGTATTTGGTAACTCTGACGGTGTAACAACATCTTCGCAGTTTTCAAGAAGTTTGTTGTATCTGTAAGCGTTTTCACGACGTTTTTTATTCCATTCGTCAACGTAAGGAAGTTTAACATTCAAGATTGCAGCTTGAATTTCATCTAAACGAGAGTTAACACCAATTTCGTCGTGGTGATAACGAATAGCTCCACCGTGGTTTCTAAGAGCGATTGCTCTGTCTTTTAGGTTATCAGAGTTTGTAATTAGCAAACCGCCATCTCCCATACCGCCTAAGTTCTTGGTCGGATAGAAGCTGTAGCAGCCAATATCACCGAAAGTACCGACTTTTTGTCCTTTGTATTCAGCACCGATTGCTTGGCAGCAGTCTTCAATTACGAATAAGTCATAACGTTTTGCTATATCCATGATTGCATCCATATCGCAAGGTTGACCGTATAAGTGAACCGGAATGATTGCTTTTGTTTTTGGAGTAATAGCATTTTCAATTTTTTTAGGGTCGATATTAAAAGTATCTGGGTCAATATCTGCAAAAACAGGGGTAGCACCTACGATACCAATAGCTTCTGTTGTTGCAACAAAAGTAAACGCTGTTGTTATTACTTCATCTCCTGGTCCTATATCTAATGCTCTTAACGCAATATGTAGAGCGTCAGTTCCAGAGTTAAGACCTACAGCGTGCTTAACTCCGATGTATTCTGCGATGCTTTTTTCAAATGCTTTGCAGTTTGGTCCTAAGATATAAGAACCTGAACGTAATACTTCACAAACAGCTTTTTCTATCTTATCTCCGATTTGTTGGTACTGTCTTTTTGAATCTAATATTGGTATCATATACCCTCCTTCATCTTTTTATACTCTTACTATACTAGTATAGCACTATTATTTTGTATCTTTATATATTTTTAATTAATACTTGTAATATTTTCTGTAGCAGTAAGAAGGCTATCGTAAAAGTAAGAAAACCCCGACTAAGTTCTTTAAACTAATTCATTAACAGTATTCTTAATTTGTATTGCTGTACAAGAAACTTAACTCGCTGCAATTGATTGTAAAGATTTTGTAATAAACTATAAAGTTTTTCTTTAAGTATCCGTATATTAGGTATTATAAAGGAATTTTTATGACAAATCTAAATCCAGATGGAAAATTTATAATAGAAACAGGGCAAGGTATTACACAAGGTATAAAAAAAGAATTAGACCTATCAGATGAACAATGTTCTATTTTGAAAAAGAATAGTGTTTGGGAGCAAATAATTAATGAAATTGATAAAGAAGATAGCGTAAAAACAACAAGAAACCAGAATAATGTCCAAGGCCCAAATAAATCAAACAATTTTTTGGTTTATACAGGTGATATTATAGAGTTTTCAAAAACTTGTTGGAATAAAATTATCAAACTAATAAATACTGCTTTAAATACGAATATACAAACTTTGGATAATGAAAAAGTTAATACTGATAATGAGCAAACTTTTGATGAAAAACAAGCAATTTGTTTGGAGGCATATAATAAAATTTTGGAGAATTTTGATAAATTAAATCTTCCGGATAATTTTGATAAAACAAATATTGAGCAGAAGTTATCAAAGGTATACCAATCACATTTGAAAGATTTACCTGAAACTGTAGAAATTCGTGATATTACAAGAAGTATGTTATGTGAGTTATTAGAAGAAACAGGTTTACCTTTAATGGAAAGATATAATATTGCCGGTGAAAACTTAAATAATATTTATATTGATGATTTAGTTGCTGATAATGGGTTAAAATTAAATACCATATCAAATAATCAAGATTTACAACAAAATATTGAAACAGCAAGAACAAAAACAATAGAGTTACTAAAAACGTTAAGTAATGAAGATTTAGCAAAAATTGGCATAGACTCTGATAAAAGAGACCGATTAATAGGCTATTTAAAAACAATTTATTATGATAACCAAGAAACATCTAATACAATGCAAGCCTTGACAATAGGCGGAAAACCGTTTATTTCAGTAAATGAAAAGTTAACGGATTATGATAATATTGCAAATATGGTTACAATGCTTTTACATGAGGCAAACCATTGTGACCGAGAATTTCTAGGAAGGAGAGCCGGTAATAACAAAGCAGAAGAACGAGAATGTGAAAAAATTGGTTGTATGATAACGGCATTACTAATACAACGCAAAGCTTTACCATATAGTGATAAATACGGTGACTATCAAAATTATGGTAGATATCCAATGGGCGAAAATCCTCATCCTTTTGTGGACTATATAAATAATTCTACTTTATTTAATAACGATATCAATAATTGGGTTAGTGGATATACAAATTATCCGGATGATGATTCTTGTGCTATTACGTTAGAACATAACGATAAAAGTCTTAAAGGTAAAAAAATTAAGATAGAATATGGAGATATTGTAAAAATTGATAATAGGGAATTTAAAATAGGTCAAGATTGTATGCTGGACGGAATGAATAGTCAGCCAATTTTCCAAATAAGTTGTTTTAACGGAGAAACGGGTGTAAGTAATATTGTATTTGATGATTTAAAACCATCTGAAGCTGAAAAGCAAAAATGCGGAAGAGAAACTTTGGATATAAATGAAAAGTTACAAAAGGTTGTCATTACACGAAAACAAGCCGATGGAAGTGAAATAATTGTTTGTACAGGATATGTTTGCGGAATGAAATAATTACTTTAATATAGCCTAAGAAGTAGTACGTTGCTTAAGATGTTTTAGTTTGTAATTATTTTATTTCTTTTCTATGGTTATTTTATAACCCAAAATTTCTGCAATATCTGACATCTCGTTGAAAGTAATACTTCCTCTGCTTATTTTGTGCGATAAAGAATTTGTGGTATATTTTTTATTAAACTCCTCAGATAATTTTTCTGCTAATTCTTTGAGTTTTAAATTTTCTTGCAGTAATAGTATTTTTATTTGTTGTCTAACTTGATTCTTCATATAATCATTATAAATTTCTGGCACATAGCTGCCAAATACGTCATTAATTTGTATAATAAATGCCAAATATATCATTAAAATGTATTATAAGGAACTAAATAATTAACATAATTTAATAAAAGGAGAAATTCTGACAATGAATGAAAAAGAGTATTTATTAGAGGCAATAATTATAAATGGTGATGGGAATATAAGTGCAGCAAGTATAGCTACATTAACTGGGGTGCTGACAAGAAATGCTTGTGCATTGTCAAATCAAATAAATAATTTAAGTCTAAAACTCGAAAGAGCTATAGATGATTAAGTAGTCTGTGGTAAATCTTGGATTTACCGCAGCAAAAGTTCTACCTCTTTCCAAACACCCGTTACCTCACGATATTCCCTTTCCCGGTTTGGTGAAGGTTGGGATGGAGAAGTAATTCGTAAGGGAATTAATAATAAAAATATTTTATACAGGGGGCTGTGCACCCCCTTGAACCCCGCATCAAAGTTCTTTCTTTTTGTTGCGATGCAAAAAGAAAGAACCTTGAAGAAGAAAGAAAAACACGCAAGTCAAAAACAATCATTAAGCTCAACATCAAGCCGTGTAAACTCGCTTTGCTCAGACAGTACACGGCTATTTGCTGTTTCGCTAAGTGATTGTAGTTGTGTTGCTCTCACATTTACTCCCTCTCCATCCAAGCCCTCTCCAAGTCAGGGATTAAGTAGTCTGTGGTAAATCTTGGATTTACCGCAGCAAAAGCTCTACCTCTTTCCAAACCCTTTACCTCACGATATTTCCTTTCCCGGTTTGGTGAAGGTAGTGATGGAGAAGTAATCCGTAAGGGAATTAATTAATAAAAATATTTTATACAGGGGGCTGTGCACCCCCTTGAACCCCGCATCAAAGTTCTTTCTTTTTGTTGCGATGC
>CALURS010000138.1 GCA_944323215.1 Candidatus Gastranaerophilales bacterium
AGCTTCGCTTGGAGGGTTCTCATCCCGCAAAAAAAAGCCCTATTACGGGCTTTGTTAAATTCGGAGAAGGCGGGATTGTCTTGTTCGGCAGCGATAAACGAGTCTCCGTGTTTTGCTCAACACTTTGGTGTATCGCAAAAGCACTTCGCTCTCTGCTGCCTCACGCTCGAACCTAATCCAAGCTTCGCTTGGAGGGTTCTCATCCCGCAAAAAAAAGCCCTATTACGGGCTTTGTTAAATTCGGAGAAGGCGGGATTCGAACCCGCGGTGAAGTTGCCCCCACACAAACGTTCCAGGTTTGCACCTTAAACCACTCGGACACCTCTCCTTTTGGTTTCTCTTTTCTACATTCTACTAGAAGAGTCCTTTATTGTAAATACTTCTTACGTTTTCCTCTCTTTCTACTTTAAAAGCGTCTTTTTATAGACGCTTTTTTATATTATTAAACTAACCTTATTCGTATTTTAACACCAAAAATTACAATGATGATGGTGATGATGAGGTGGTGGACAACAACCGCCTCCGAAAAATCCGCCAAAACCCCAGATTGATGGCATTATACCAAATCCTCCCCAAAATCCCCCAAAGGGGCTCATTCGACTCATTAATCCAAATCCTGCTCCCATTGCAAGACCTGCTGCGGCTCCGATTCCTATATTCTTAAAAAAGTTACCAAGCGACATCGTTATTGTTCCCCGTTTTTCTAATTCCCTTATATTTATTAAGTATTTCTTTTCTTAAAAATTGCCTTTTGTTAATTATTGTTAAGTTGCTCTTTCCCATATTTTTATTTTAGATATGCTATAATTGCCGTATGAAGAAAAAGATTTTAGGGATTTGTATTACTCTTTTATTTTTAGTACTTATATGCTTTAAAATTGATTTTTACAGTGTTTTAAAGGCTATTAAGTTATTTCATTTTTCTTATATTCTCCCTATTGTCATTATTTATATTTCTACTCTTTTATTACGTGGTATTCGCTGGAAGTTGTTTTTAAACAATGATTTAAAATATTCTTATCTTGAACTTGCCAATATTTCTACTGTCGGAACAATGTTTAATATTTTTATTCCTGCTAGAGCCGGTGATATTTTTAGAGCATATTATTTAGGTCATGTTAAAAACGAGAATAAAATCAAAATATTTGGCTCGGTTATTTTAGAAAGAATTTTTGACGGTATTGCTGTTTTTATTATCCTGCTTTTTTCTGTCAAAATGTATTTCTCCAAATCTGAAATTGTTAATTTAACGACTTTATCTGCCGGTATTCTTTTTCTTGGCAGTTTTCTTTTGGCTTTATTTTTATTTCAATCTGGAAGAATTCTTATTATCTTTGATTTCTTGTTGAATAAGCTGAATTCAAGTACTAAATTTTATAGTTTTGTTGAAAAAATGAAAGCTTATACTTTATCCTTTAGCCAAGGGTTTATGACCTTAAATTCTACAAAATCATCACTCCTGACCTTTGCTTTAAGCTTACTTATCTGGGCGTTAGAGTGTATTGTGGTTTATATAATAATTAATTCCTTTGAATTGGTATTTCCTTTTTCTGCGGCTCTCTTTGTACTCGCACTAACAACTTTCTCTACTATGCTTCCTTCTACTTCTATTTTCTTAGGTCCATTCCAAGCGGCTTATATTCTTGCTCTCGGTATCTACGGTGCGGATAAAGAACTTGCTCTCGCTATTGCTATAGTTCATAATATTATTATAACTGTTATTATTTCTTTAATTGGATTATTTTGGATTGCCAAAAACTATAATTTGATTGATAAAAATACTTTAAACAGGTGATACCATGTTTTCTAATTAGTGTATAATGTAATTGTGAAATTAGAGGGAAGGTTTTAGGGAAATGTTAAATAATATTAATGATAATAATAAAGATAATTTACTTCAGTCCCCTCTTGCTGATCAAACTTTGGCTGCTAATACGGTTAAGTTTATTAATAAAAACGCATATTCGTCTAATCCTTATTCACAAGGTTTATATATTGATAAAACTGATATTTCAGATACTGCGCTTAAGCTGTTTGAACGTGATAATGATATAAAAAAGTTTACACAAATTGCAATGTCTGATATGGAAAACACTTCGCATATAGATTTAATGAACGACTTGTTTGCTCAAGGTGTTTCCGATCCGTTCGATGATAAGATAATTGCGGAGTTATCTGCAAATCCTGATTTATGGGGTGACTTAGGACTGGAAATGTGATAAAATATTCTCGTTATGGGAAGATTTGAATACGTCGCAAGTTCCAGTACTTATGATTATATGTTAGAAAAGGCTGCTGAATTCTATTCAGAGGGTAATTATAGTGATGCTTTGGTTTTATATCTCGAAATTATGAATACTGGAGTGGATGATTCTCTTTATTATCAGACAGCTCTTTGTTATAACAAATTAAATCAAAGGGATAAGGCTGTAGAATATTTGGAAAAGTCTCTGGCTTTAAATGACAGGAGACTTAGTGCATTTGTTTTGCTTGCTGAGATTTATTCAAATTCGGGTGATAATAAAAAGGCTATTTATAATTATATGAGAGCAAGAGCTATAAAACCTGATCATTCAGCTTCAATTCTTGAGCTCGCTAAACATTTTTCTCTTATGAACAAAGAATTTGAGTCGGTCTATTTTTATAATAAGTTTATACAGTTTGCAAAAGATAAGAAATCTATGGAGTATCGTCGGATAGTATCAGATTTAAATAATAGACGAACATCTGCTTCAAGAAATTTTAGTTCAGGGCTTCGAGAATTTACCAGAGGAAATTTATTCGCCTCTAAAAATGAATTTGTAAGAGCAAATGAGCTTTATCCGATAGATTATGAGACAAATTATAATCTTGCGAGGGTATGTAACGATTCCGGGGATTTCAACAGTGCATTAAGATTTTTTCAAAGGGCATTATTTTTAAATGATTCTGATAAAAAAATATATATGTATTTGGCATCTGTTTATTCAAAAATAAGAGATTATTCAAGAGCTTATTGTTTTACAAAAAAATATTTAGATTTTGTTGTTAAAGAAAATAATCAAGCAGAGTATTTAAAAATGATAAAAACATTAAAGGTATTTGAACCTTATAAAACATCAGGAAATGTGTCTGTTGATATTGCAGAAAACTATTTTAGTAATAACAGATATATAGAAGCAAAACTTGAGTATGAATGTGTTTTAATACTTCAACCGGAGTTAGAGTCGGAATTAAAGAGCAGAGTAAATCTGCTTAATTTGATAATTAACCCTGAAAAAGTCTTAGCAGATTTATATATTGAAAAAGGGAAATCATTATATAATCTTGGCAAGATAAAAGAAGCGGAGAGCTTTTTTGCAAGGGTTATGGAGATAACTCCTGTAAATACACCGGAATACAAATTAGCGAAATCCAGAGTCGGGAATGTTTAAGCAAATAAAGCGTTTTATATATACAAAAATCCTCAAGAGAAAATACTACAGAACCGGTCAATGTAATGGTTGTGGGCGATGTTGTAAGAAAATTTATGTGAAAAATTTCAAGCATGTTATAGCTGATGAAAAAGAGTTTGAAAAATTACAATATATGCATAGGTTTTATTCTTATTTACGAGTGATAGGTAAGGATGAAACGGGTTTAATATTTGAATGTACTCAGCTTGACCCTGTTACAAACAAGTGTAAAATCCATAAAACCAGACCGGGAATATGCAGAAGGTATCCGCAAGAGGAGATGTTATCAATGGGCGGAGAATTATCACAAGGGTGTGGGTATCATTTGGAACCAATTATTCCGTTTTCGGAAGTGTTTGATAAAATTTCTAAAAAATCAAAAAAATAGAATTGTGGTAAAATTATTATATGGAAATACCAATTAGGAATTATGCCCATCTGGGCGATGCGATATGGGAAGTAATCGTTCGTAAGTACACGTTTGATAAAAACTTTGATACTAAACAATTGCATAATGCGACTACTCAAAGGGTTAATGCAAAATATCAAAGCGATTTGTTCAGATTTATTGAACCAATGCTAACAGAGGAGGAGGCAGAGTATGCAAGACGTGCTCGTAATCTTTCTGTTCCAATCGGTAGACGTAGTATTCAAGCAGAATATCGTTTGGCTACTGCTTTTGAAGCCCTTATTGGGTATTGGTATATAAATGATAAAGAACGTTTTGAGGCAATGAAAAATATTTTAACACCTAAAATTGAGGAAGTGAGTGGCGAAGGGGTTTTGTATGACTAAAATTGTTCAGTTAGATAAAAATTTAATTAATCAAATTGCGGCAGGTGAAGTTATAGAAAGGCCGGCATCAGTTGTTAAAGAGCTTGTAGACAATTCTATTGATGCAGGAGCTACAAGAATAAGTATTTTAATAGATAATGAATGCAGGAATATAAGAGTTGCGGATAATGGTTGTGGAATTGATGAAGATGATGTGGTTTTAGCCTTTTCAAAGCATGCTACAAGTAAGATTAAAACGGTTGATGACTTATATAATATCTCGACATTAGGTTTTAGAGGAGAGGCACTTGCAAGTATTATTTCTATTGCAAAGGTTACTTGTACGACAAAGACAAAAGATGCTCAAAATGGAACAAAGGTTGAGTGCCAGAATAGCGAAGTAAAAGTTGTTAAAACTGGTTGTGCAGACGGAACAATTATGGAAATTCGTGATTTATTTTACAATGTTCCTGCCAGACTTAAATTTTTAAAGAGTGAAAAAACTGAATTTTCATATATTTCAGAATTAATTGAGACATTTGCCGTTGCGCATCCTGAGATTAGTTTTGAGCTAAGAAACAATGACAAGGTTGTTTTAAAAACATTGGGTGCTGACGGGTTAAAAGCGGTTATAAAAAATCTTTTTTCGCTTGATGTTTCAGAAAGTTTCAGAGAAGTTTTAAAAACGGATAAAATTTCTAATCTAAAATTATCAGGTTATGTTAGCATTCCAAGTTTTACAAGGTCATCTAAAAAAGATTATTTTATATATGTAAATAACAGAGCAGTAAAATGTCCGGTAATACAGAAAGCTATCGATGTGGCATATAGAAATACTCTACCTCAAGGAAAGTATCCGTTTATTATTTTGAATTTAGAGTTGCCGCCATCAGATGTGGATGTTAATGTTCATCCGACCAAGAAAGAAGTT
>CALURS010000139.1 GCA_944323215.1 Candidatus Gastranaerophilales bacterium
AGTATTGGCGCAAAAATATGACGAGAGAATAGCGGAAGCTTTTAAACAGATAATCCCCAATAATCCTATGTGTGATGAATTGTTTAAAGTTCTTGGCGAGCCATTTTCACAAGAAAATTGGAACGAACTAACCAAGGACACTACATTGTTTAAACTTACATGGAAACAAAGTTTTTCCAAGGACTCTAAAGGGCAACAGACATTTTACGGAAAGTTATTAGAACAAAATATTAAAACATAGTAATCATATGGAAGATTTAATTAGTATAGTAGTTCCCATCTATAATGTTGAAAAATATTTAACAGAGTGTGTTAACAGTCTAATAAATCAAAGTTATAAAAATATAGAAATTATATTAGTTGACGATGGTTCGACAGATAATTGTCCTCAGATTTGTGAATATTTGGCGGCAAAAGATGGTCGAATAAGAGTAGTACATAAGCAAAATGCTGGCTTGGGTATGGCAAGGAATACGGGCATTGAGCATGCCACCGGTAAATACATATTCTTCATAGACAGCGACGACTTTATTGACATTGATACAGTTCTGTTATGTTATGAGAAGGCTGAAGAAGATAAATCTGATATTGTAGTGTATGGGTATAATCGAGTGACTACAAATGGAGGTTTAGAGTCTACTACAATTCCTGTACCGAAATTAGAAAAATACGTTGGGTCAGACGTTTTAAATAAATTTCTCCCTGACTATATTGCCAAGGATCCTCAAGATAGTTATGATCCTAAACTGTGGATGAGTGCTTGTGGATGTATGTTTTTAACTAAAATTATAAAAGATTCTGGCTGGCGGTTTGTATCTGAACGAGATATTATTTCAGAAGATACATATTCATTATTACAATTATATAAGTACGTTAATTGTGTTTCAATAATCAGTAAGGCCTTTTACAATTATCGTCTAAATTTATATTCTTTAACTCATATTTATAGAGCGGACAGATTTGAAAAGATAAAACATTTCTATCAGATGTCAATAGCTAAGGCAACTGAACTGCAATACCCGCTTGAAGTAAATGAAAGAATTAAAAACCTTTTTTTATCTTTTACGATTGGGGCATTAAAAGGTATCGTTCATTCTGATTTGAATAGAAAAGATAAGAAAACCGAATTTAAAAAAGTATTTTATGATGACATGTTGCAGACAGCAATTTCAACAAGCAACATAAAATACGAACCTATTACACGCAAAAATTTGTTCTTATTAATAAAATATAAACTTTGTAATTTAGCTTTTTTAGTAGTTAAGTTAAAAAATAATTAGCAAAGTCATTTGGAGCTTTAAGTGAACAGAGCATTAACATTGAAAAAAGTTAATATAGGTGATATCAGGATAAAGAAATCTGCATCGAATTTTATATACATTCAGATTTTTTACTTAATGGTGGTTTTCTTTTTACGTGATGTTTTAGGCCTTCCATCAATGATAACCTATATTACGGATGTTATCATGGTGCTAGCATTTATTTGTTGCCTTAAAAGAGTGCAAAAATCAATGAGCGCCGCGCAAGCAAAAGTTCAGTTTTATATAATTTGTGCCATTATATTTTTTGTGTGCGTGGGAGCAATTGCAAATGCCGCTGATCCGCTTTTATTTGTATGGGGTGCGAGAAATAACTTAAGATTCTTCATTTTCTTTTTATCCTGCGTGGTTTTATTGGATTTTAAGGATGTAAGCAATATCTTTAAAATGCTGATGGTTTTCTTTTGGCTGAATGTAGTAGTTATGACAGTTGAATATTTTGTGTTTGGATTAAGGCAGGATTATCTTGGTGGTTTGTTTGGTATCGCTCAGGGGTGCAATGCTTACACAAATATTTTATTATGTTTTGTGCTCTGCTATAAGGTTAGTCAGTATTTCAAAGCTAAAACCTCTTTACTTAATTTAGCGCTCTATGTTGTTGCGGTACTTTATTTGGCAGTTTTGGTAGAATTAAAAATAGTATATGTCGAATTTTTACTTATCTTAGTTGTTTCATTGCTGATTAATCGTCCAAATTTTAAAACTATTTTAATTATAATACTTGGTACCATAGGTGTAGCTCTTGCAATATGGCTATTGAGCGTTTATGACCCCAAAACATTGGAGTTTTTCTTTGAATTAGATCAAATAGAATATTATTTGAGTGGCGGCGGCTATACCAATTCAGGTGACCTGAACAGATTTACGGCAATTGCGCAAATTCAAGAAATGTTCTTTTCTGGCAGTTGGATCAACACATTATTTGGTTTTGGCCTTGGCAGTTGCGATACTTCTAGCTTTGCATTTCTCCAATCGGATTTCTTTAATCAATACGAGTATCTCCATTATAGATGGTTTTCCCATGCTTGGGTATACCTTGAGCAAGGTGCTATTGGCTTGATCCTGTTGGTGTTATTCTTTGTCTTTATTCTGTTCTATTGCATAAAGCATAGAAGAACTAACAGCAATGGATATATGCTAACTGCTTTTCTGTTTACTATAACAACTATAATCGGCATTATTTATAATTGTGCTCTTGAGTTGGAAGCAAGTTACTTAATTGCCGTTGTTTCCGCTGTTCCATTTATAATTATAAAATCAGCTAAAAAGGATCGTGTATGATAAAAAAATTAATCCGTAAATTTTTTTATGGACATAAAGCCGATTCGGCGTCATATGTAAAATATTTGCGTGTTATCGGCATGAAGGTAGGCAATAACGTAAATATTTATGCGCCGACAAAGTGCTTAATTGATGAAACAAGACCTTGGCTCATTGAGATAGGCGATAATGTTGAAATTACGGAAGGAGTAACTATCCTCACGCATGGGTACGATTGGGCTGTTTTGAAGGGAGTTTACGGTGAAGTCCTCGGTTCATCGGGAGGGGTCAAAATTAACAACAATGTGTTTATAGGCGTTCACTCCACTATACTCAAAGGTGTAACAATAGGAAATAACGTAATAATTGGTGCGAATAGTCTCGTAAATAAGGATATTCCCGATAATGTTGTTGCCGCAGGAAATCCTTGTAAAGTTATAATGTCGCTTGAGGATTATTACAAAAAGCGTAAAGCTGTGCAACTTGCCGAAGCGACGGAGTTAGTGAAAAAATATCGCGAACGTTATGGCAGAGAGCCGGACGAAAAGGCGCTGCACGAATTTTTTTGGTTATTCACGAGTGGTGATGATGAACTGTGCGACATATGGAAACGTATGATGACGTCTCATCAAGGTTATATGGACTCCTATAAGGTTTTAGAGAGCAATAATAAATTATTCGATTCAATGTGCGATTTTTTAAATAGCATTAAGTGATTAAGTTATGAAAGTATGTATTTTATCAATGCAAAAGGTTAATAATTTTGGCTCATTGCTTCAAAGTTATTCTTTGAAGAAGCTGATAGAGTCGCTTGGTCATACCGTGGATTTTATCGATATAGAACGAATTGATGAAGACGACAAATTGCTTAAGGGCAATAGTCAGGATTATTTTGACGAGGGAGAAGGGCAAGGACTATTTTCCAAGCTAAAGAAAATTGATAAATATTTTTTCAATAGAATTCATATAAAAAAACTTCAGAAATCACAGGATTCAGAATTTTATAAATTCCGAGACAAAGTATTAAATGCTCAAAACGTAGACAACAGTACCAGCTATGATATGTGTGCGATAGGTAGCGATGAGGTTTTTAATTGTTTAACTCCTTCTCCGTGGGGATTTACGAGCCAGCTTTTCGGGAATGTAAGGCAGGCAAAAAAAGTTATTACATATGCAGCCTCGTGCGGTGCTACAAAATATGAAAATGTTCCTGATCCCGTCAGGAATAGAATAAGACAAGCATTTGAAAATGTTTCGGCTTTTTCAGTGCGTGATAAAAACACATATGAGTTTGTAGAGCAGCTCACAGAATCTCCTATAGAATTAAATCTTGACCCTGTAGTAGTCGGCAATTTCAAAGAAGAAATGGCAAATGTAGGGGATATATCTTCTAAATTGCCTGCTCATTATTGTGTTGTGTATTCCTATTATAATCGCATAAGTGATAAAAATGATATAAAGACTGTTTTGGATTTTTGTAAGAAAAATAAATTAGTACCCATTAGCATTGGTGCCCCGCAAAAATGGATAAAAACCCATGTTGTTTTGACCCCTTTCGAAATGTTGGTTGCGTTTAAAAATGCCGACTTTGTAGTAACAGATACCTTTCACGGAACTATTTTCTCAGCAAAATATGCAAATAAGTTTGCTGTTATGGTGCGTGAAAGTAATAGAAATAAATTAATGGATTTGATCGATAGGCTACATATTCAAGGACATTTGGTAAGTAGCATGGATCAGATTCATAATGCCTTTTTAATTAAAAGTGATAAGAAAGCAATCAATGATATCATCATCGTCGAACAAGAGAAAACAAAGCAATATTTATTGAAGAATTTAGGAAAAACAGATGATAGATAATAAATTGACGGTTTGCGCTAAAGATAAATGCGCCGGCTGCATGGCGTGCGTTGATATATGTCCTAAAGGAGCTATTACGATTGAAGATAGCGTTAAGGCGTATAATGCAGTCATAGACGAAAAGAAATGTATTAACTGCAATCTATGTCATAGCGTTTGTGCGGTAAATAATCCTCCACAGAAAGAAGAGCCAAAAAAATGGTATCAAGGTTGGGTAGCCGATGCGGAAAAACGAGCAAAAAGCTCTTCCGGTGGCTTTGCAATGGCTATTGCATCCGGATTTATAGAAAATGGTGGCGTAGTATGCAGTTGCGAATTTAAGAATGGTGAATTCACATTTGGTTTTGCAGAAAAAGAGGAAGAACTCAATAAATTTATTGGGTCTAAATATGTTAAAAGTAATCCGCGAGGAATACATAAGGTAATCCAAGATTACTTAAAGGCGGGTAAAAAAGTACTATTTATCGGTTTACCTTGTCAGGTAGCAGGATTAAAGAATTATGTTAAAATAAATTCTGAAAACTTGTATACCATAGATTTAATTTGCCATGGTTCACCATCGCCAAAACTACTTGAAAGCTTTTTAAATGGGTACGGGGTATCATTAAATCATATTTCTAATATATCTTTCAGAAAA
>CALURS010000140.1 GCA_944323215.1 Candidatus Gastranaerophilales bacterium
AATAACTACTTGCATATATTTTTTCATTAGAGTTTAAGCTCTCAATTAAATTAAATCTATCTTCAACAACTTCTACCCTTGCCCTAAACTCTTCTTCTGTTAAATTGTTGTTTTCATTCTCTGCAATCAAGCTTTGGATTCTGGCAAGTTCATTGTTTAGATAGTCATCAAAAATAATTGGTTTATCTAACTTGATTATGTCATACTCTTGAAAAGGTCCAACATTCTTTAAAGTATTAGATAACACATTGATTAAATAATTTTGTTTTTGTTCACTTAACAAATTAAATTCTATTGGAGTGATTTCAATAACACCTGTTATTGTGCTATCTTTTTGATATATCAAGTCATCTTTAATACTCGAATAAGGAACAACTACGCTTATATGCGAGTTTCCCTTTTTTGTTTTGTTAAAGGTCTTTTTTGCAATTCCAAACTTTACTGCATATCCAAGTGCTTGATAAAGTTTAATATCTCCAATGGATATATACATAGGTGCTACCACAGCCAAAATTGCTATGGCTATCACATATTTATTGGGTAGATTACTTGTAGCCACAAGGGCTATAAAAGCAAGGGCTATGACTGCAAGTATTACATCATAAATCCCTATACCTTTATAAAATTGCATTTTAACCTTGGTGTTCTTGGGAATTATTCTCATTTAAAGGCTCCTTTTTTGTTATAATTTTTCCTTGTGCATGATTGATAAAGCTATCACCTTTGGCAATATTTTTAACTCTTGGAATAAAGTTTTTACTCATTCCGACAATTCCACCTTGTGTTAAGTCTTTTATCATTCCTATTGGCATTGTTGCAATACGTGTTGGCATTCCTCCGTATCTCGCAAGTTTACTTGGCTCTGTCTTATTGAAATATTGATTACTTGCTGGCGACTTAAATGCTGTTTTAAGTCCTGTTATTGAAGAACGAGTTGACTTTTTAGTATCAACAAATCTTCTTCCACCAATAATTGCTCCAGCAGCAGTCGCACCAGTAGCAAGGGTCGCCTTTACAATATGACCACCAGTTTGCATATTTCTAATAAGTTGTTGAGTTTCATTTTGTCCTGCAGTATTTCCTGTGAGTTGTGCAATTACAAGATTTGCTTTTGTTACTGCAAATGCGCCACCAATTAAGAATAGAATTTTAACAATTCCATTTTTAAACGAGTCTGTGAAGAATGTTATTCCTTGTATTTGTAAAAAAAAAAAAAAAAACAGGTTCATTGAAAGGATAATTCCATAAGCTCCAAGCACTTTTGAAATCACCATATCTCGCCAAATTTTAAATCTGTTGCCATCATCAACTGGAATTGTGCTTACGCTCACTGGCGAAATGATAAACATAAGAACAATATCAAATAGTCTTTGAATAAAGGTTACAGCGCTCATTACAAACATAACCATAATTACAATTGAGCCAAAAATTCCAATTAAGAAATCAAGGCTTCTTAGGTTGTAGTATTGTTGCACAACGCTCATATCAAAATAATCAAGTTGTCCTGTTAAAAACATCTGCTCAATTTGACTTCGAGTTGCTTCGTCGCCAATATAAGCATACTGTCCGCTGGTTATTAGGATTTGTCCGCCTATTGTAGTTCTTCCACCAGTTTCAAGCACAAATGGGTTCATACTTGCGTTTATAGCGCTCATAACCACATTAGTTAAAGCAATACCTGCAATGAGAATGAAAGGGACCATTAAAAATATTGCAAAACTTTTAAAGGCATTTCCTAAAATCAATGTCTTTGACTTTTTATTCTCGCTATTTACATACTCGCTTCTTATAATTGCAATTATCACAAACACGACAAGCAAAATTATCGCGATTAAGAAGATATAAAAGAAAGTTGTCCTGACTGTGTCTGAAAGTAGGAAATGAGAGAGCAAGTCGGTTTCTTCACCGTCAATAGTTACTGGCTCTATTCCAGCCAACATATAAAAAATATCTCTAATGAAATCAATGATATAACAAATAGTTTTTTGCAAACTGTAAAGCAGTTCAAAAATCCAATTTGTTAAAAAATCCATAGGTTATACCTCGTCAAAGAAGAAAATCAATGTATCGAAAACAAATGTTGCATTATTTGTGTTTTCTATTGTGATATAAAAGTTGTCAGTAGAAGAAATACTTACCGCTTCATCAATAACAAGATTTACATCTTCAATTTCTTGTGTTAAGGCCTCAACACTGAAAGTTGAAAGCACATCATCGTTTTTCATAAGGTTAAAAGTGAGTGTTGTATCGGCTGTTGTTCTAACTCTAAAAACAACTCCGTGAGAGTTAAAATCTTTAAGTTTATTTATGTTGATTTGTGAATATGATTTTTCTAAAATTTCATTATCAAACTGAGTGTCATTAGTCAAAAGTGAAATGTTATAATTGATTGAATTTTCATCTTGCACATCACAAACAACACTTTCAATTGTCTGTGTGAGTTCGTCTTGTGTAACAGTTTTATCACCGCCACTTGCACCGCAAATGATGATAAGAAAAACAATAAATACTGTGAGCAAAATTCCTGCTCCGATTAAAATTTTATTTCTCATTTATTAAGCTCCTTTTGTTTAGGCTGTGATTTGTGTTCCGACCCAATCTTGAAGAATTGGCATCGCAATTTTTAGCCCTACGATTAAAACAAAGATGACCACAAATCCAATAATTGCACCAATTAAATCTTTCTTTGCTTTTTCTCTTGACCCGGCTTCATCTGCCTTCGCAAGTTTAACTCCAAGGACGATACAGTAGATTGTTCCTATTGCGCCAACCAAAGCAATTGCTGGCCAAAGGATTGCATTAAGCACTTCCAATACTGGTGCTAAAATAGGGTTAAAGTCAATAGCAGCTAACATAGATTTCATAAAATAAATTCCTCCAAAAAATATATTTCATTTTCTATTCTCCTTTCTAAAAATCATTAAAAAAAGAAATGGGTATCCCATTTGCTTTAATAAGGGGGAACTGGTTCAAAATTGTTTCTCGGTCGTGAAAAAACTGTTTCACCCTAAAAGCCTTATTTTATAAGGGTTTTAGAGAGAGAAAATCGCATTTTGAGCCTGTTCCTTATCCTGCTTACTGTAAAAATCACTAATTCTGCTCATCATTTTCACTATTTTCATCACTTTCTGGGTTGTCATCTAAGAAATTATCTTCAATAACTGTCTCTTCAATTTCTTCTTCAACAATCTCGTCTTTATAGTAGTGATGTCTTGATTTAATTAGTAAAACAATGAGTAAAACAACAAGTGCTCCAAGCCCTGCAAGAACAGCAATACTTGGTCCATTTAGTGAATATAATCTTTCAAAAGTATATGTTGTAGAGTTGCCCGCTTCGTCTGTTAGAACAACAATAAATTGACCACTTTTTTCAATCTCATCTCCAAGCTTATACTCGAATGGAATACCATCAACTGTGATATAAATCGAGTATGGTTCTTCGGAAACATTTTTCATTATTACAACTTTTTTTGTTGTTCCGCCATTTTCAACTCCCACAAGTTCAAGCGTTGGTGGAGTTGTGTCGATTGTAATTTCAAATGAATATTCTTTGTTAAAATTTTCATCTAAAATTGTTACTTTATATACTCCTTCATCATAGAGATATAATTTATTTTCAGTTAGTTCTAATTGATAATCTTCATCATCTTTTGTTATGCTTTTAACAGAAATATTTTCTTGTAAAATGTGAGATAGATTTTTTTGTTTTTTAGTGATGATAGAAAAGAATGAGCTCGTTTTATTTCCTAAATCATCAACCAAAGTGAAAGAATATTCACCGTCCTCATTTAAAATTTGTTCAAATGAATAATCAAATGGCTGTCCGTCTTTATACATAACAATTCTTAAATTTTCGTATGCTATTATCCTAACGCCACCATTTGAAATACCGCCGTGATAAATGTTTATATCATAGGCAATGGTATTATCAATTGAAAATTCAAAAGTGGTAACATTCTTTGCTCTATCTTCAATAAATACTTTATAATTTCCACTTGCTTTAAGTTCAGTTCCAAGTTTGTATTCAAACTTAACATCATCTAAAAGATAATAGCAAGTAAGCCCAGATTCCATTGACGCTACCCAAGCAGATTTGCTTGTGGTTCCAAAGTTTTCCACTCCATACAAGGTGGCTACTGGTGGAGTTGTATCAATGGTAAAAGTGAAATATAAAGTATTATTAAATTCATCAACAAGAGTAACACTATAAAATCCTTCATCGCTAATTATCAATCCAAATTCATAATCAATTTGACTATTGTCTTTTTTGATAGTAATGTTTAGTGGCTCATCTTCTAAAATTCTAATTCCAAAATTTATAAATTCTATATCTTCAATTTTGTAGGTATTCCCACTAATATCGGCTATTGTAAAATCAATTGTTTTGTCTATTGTAAAATTTACATAACTTGTATTTCCTAATTCGTCAGAAAGTTCAATTGTATAACTTCCTGCAACTGTCAAAATTTGACCTTTTCTATATTCTTGTGTGTTGCCATTAAGAGTATAACGAGCGGTGTATTGCTCATCATTTTGCTCCCAAGTTGCATAAACACTACCACCAGTTTTCCCGTTTGGTTCAACGCCAAACAAGTTGATTATTGGTTTGATTGTTTTGATTGTGAATTTATAAGTGTTGTAGTTCTCTGTATCTGTTCTATCAATTAGTGTAATAATATAAACAAACTCTGTATTTTCTTCCGGATAGAAATATAGGTTTGCCACATTATTATTTTTTTCTTGCTCTGCAATGTAAACTTCATTATTTTTTGCAACTATGGCTTCATATTTACTGTCATCAAAAGTAAACATTACATTTCCATTTGTTTTGCCATTATGACTAACACCTGTTAAATATCCTACTGGCAAATCCTTTTCAAATTTATATTCGTAAGTAAGTGTTCTTCCGTAATTGTCAGTAAGTTCGACTATATAAATTCCGCCACGATGAAAGGTGTAAGATAGTTTATTTGGACTTATAAATATAAGCTCATTTGTGTCATCGTCTGGAAATTCATCATAGCCAGTGTTAGAATTTAAACAAATGTCATT
>CALURS010000141.1 GCA_944323215.1 Candidatus Gastranaerophilales bacterium
CAAAATGCTATTTTTAAATTAGGTCTGTTTTTCTTCCATTTCCCCCATACCCCTATTGCGCTGTATGCTTTGTCTTCTGATAATTTTCTTATTGAGCAAGTGTTTATTATTAATAAATCTGCTTCTTTAGGATTTTTCGTTTCTGTGTAATTAAGACATTCAAGCATTCCGAGCATTCTTTCAGCGTCGGATTTGTTCATTTGACAGCCAAGTGTTTCTATATATACCTTTTTCATATGATTCCTCTCCGGTAAAACGTGCTTGATGGGAGTTGAACCCATGACCTCAGGCTTCGGAGACCTGCACTCTATCCAACTGAGCTACAAGCACATTATATTTTAATTATACTTACCAAAGACTTTATCGCAACCTATACTATTTATTCAGATTTATGTATAATTTTTAGTATGTTTAAGAAATTTCTTTTTGTGATTTTAGTATTATTTTCTATACAAGTTGTGCAGGCTGGTATTTCTGTAAGAACTGATGTTATGATTTGTAACCCATATACTATGGAAAAAGATTTTGCATCAGAGTTGGAACATTACGGTTATGAAGGCGGGCTTGAATTTTTAAACGTTTGTTTAGAAAAATATCCTGATAGCCCTCAACTTTATAACAACAGAGGTAATGTATATAAAAAATTGGGATTATATAAAGAAGCAATTTCTGATTATGATAAAGCAATTTCGATTGATGATTCTTATCTTCCGCCGTATCACGGTAAAATTACAGTTGCAATGTTGCAAGGTGATTTCAAAACACAGCTCGGTGAGATTAACAAATTAATTCTCAAAGAGCCTAATAATGATGCCTTAATTTATACTCGTGCTGTAATCTATATGAAAAATAATAATTATCAAGAAGCATTAAATGACTTAAATAAAGTTATTTCTATTAATAAATCCTACAAAGAGGCTTTTAAGCTCAGAGGATTGGCAAATTCGGCTCTAAAAAAATATAAAAATTGTGCTAGTGATTTGGATATTTATATTAAATATAAAAGTAATGATGCTGATTCTTATTTTCATAGGGCATATTGTAATAGTCATATACAGGGCAAATCTCATCAAATGCTCCACGATTTAATTATTGCCGGCGAACTTTATAAGATGTATGGTGATGAGGGTAAATATTTACAGATAAAGCAAATGCTTGATTCTGCAAAAGTTAGATATTAACTTTTGTAACAAAAATTTATCTCAATGCTGAAAAAGGTCAATTTTTATTAATCCAAAATCTTTTTATATTTGTAGGTAAAAGTAGGTTTATTATATGGTACAAGGTTTTGGATCACATTTAAACAAATATAATGATGTAATAGGGGCGGTAGGAAGTAATAATTCACCTTCATATGGTAATGCGCCAGTTGCTCCAGTTCAAATGATAAAGAATGCAAATGTATCTCAACTCAATTCTGATACAGTGGATTTAAGTACACAACAGCAAGCACCTGTTGGTGATGATATGTTTGGAAGTTTAAAATATACACTTCCGCTTTGGTTTGTTTTAGGTAAAGGGGTAGATTTATATAACAATAAATGTACAGGTGATTATTTAAATTCTTTACCTGCCAAGTTAGGTAGATTTGGTGATCGAATTGCGGAATCAAAATTTGCAAATAATTCATTGTTCAGGACAATTGGTTCAAAATATACAAATTTAAAAGAGCAAACGGTTGGACGATGGAAAAGTAATTCTACAATATTAAGAAACTTAATGGAAAATTCCACAAAGCCGGAGTGGGATATGGCAAAATCTGCAATGTACACTCAAGAACAAGAATTAGCAAGTGAATTTGGTTCATTGTTTGAAAAGTATGTTCAAGGCGGTGGTAAAAAACCGGCTCTGAAAAATTTAGTTCCGAGTAAAGAAGAAAAGGAATTTGTTAGACGAATATTAGGCGATAGTGCAAGTGAAATTGATAAAGTCAATTGTTTGCAACTACGAAGAAGTAATCCGTTAAAATACAATAATGAAGGTGCAATAAAAGCTGTATTATCCCAAAGGACTGTAAAACCTGATATTATAAAGGAAATTCTCTTAAAGGAATTAGGTATCGATTCTGCAACATTTGCAAAGTATAAAGCAGATCCTACAAAGTATGTAAAAGAAATCAGAGAACTTGCTCTAAAAGCTGGTAAGGATATGAAGGTTTATCACGGGAATTATAATATAGTGGGTTCTGTGTTTAGACGACAGGCTAATATGTCTCAAATCGGAAATAAAATGCTGAGTATAGCAAAAGACGCTGTAGATTCCACAGGCAAAGCAATTCCTCCTAAAACAGCATTAGGTCGTGGTGTATCAAAGACAATGCAAGGCTTAATGAGAGGACTTACATTTGGTGGAGGAAAGTTAGGTCTACTAATCTTTGTTGCCCCTGCACTTGTCGATATGTATCAAAATGCCAAAGAAGCTCCTGATGATCAAAAAGCAGGTACTGTAGCGTATGGCTTAGCAGAAGCTCTATCTTGGGTTATAACCTTCCCTGCAAGTATGCGTTTAATGCATAAAATCGGAGGGTTAAGATATTTGGGGATGACTCCAAACCAAGTTGAATTGTATCGTCAAGCATTAAATAAATTTAATGCAGAGAATAAAGCCGGAAAATTTGTAACAAAAGAGGCTTATCATAATGCGTTTGAAAAAGTTAAAGCGTTAAGACAGCCGTCTACAAAACTTAATTTGGGACAAAAAATCTTAAAAGGTCTTGGTTTTGGTATCACTCAAGACTTGGAAATGCGCTCAAGTTGGAAAAATCCAAATCTTAAAGGTGTTAAATCTTTAGGAAATATATTGAGAGGCAAAAATATCGGTAATGTTCTTCGTAATGGCGTTGGTATAGTGGGTAAATTTGGTCTATTCTTTGGAATTATGGGATATGTGTTATCACCGTTATTTACAAAACCGCTAGAGTGGATTTTTGGTAAGCCTTATGACAGAAATGAAGAAGCAGCAAAAAAAGCTGAAGAAGCAGCAAAATTAGCAGCTCAAACTCAAATGACCGAAATCTCACAACCAAGCATGGATGCTTCTCAAGGTGCGGCTAGTCAAGTAATTGATGCTGTTAATAATTTTAATGCTCAAATGGAGGCTCAAAAAAGTACTCCGATTGTAAGCTCAATACCACCTAGAGAGCCGGCTTTATTTGTTAAATCTCAAAATGAACTTGTAAAAGATACGGCAACTTATATTCCTGCTCAAAATTGCGGTATCCCTAAAGATTCTGACGAGTTTAGAAATTACATGCCAGCACAAGATAGCCAAATTCCTCCAACTCAAGAAAATATTGAAGGTCTTTCAATTATTGAGCAAAGAGCTGATAAGGCTGTGGAACAAGCGTATGACTTGCTAAGACGCAGAGTTTAATAAACAATTTGTACGCATACATTCCTTGAACGTGGTTTATTGTCAAAGTCTATAAGGATAATTTGTTGCCAAGTACCAAGGTTTAAAGCCCCGTTAATAAGCGGTACAAACACAGAGTTCCCAATTAAAGCTGCTCGAATGTGAGCATATCCGTTGCCGTCATGCCACAAGTCATCGTGATGATATTTTTCTCCTGCTGGTGCAATTTTTTCAAATACTTCATATAAGTCCTTTACTAGCCCGTCTTCATATTCAATGGTTGTTATGGCTGCAGTTGACCCAGGCATGTAAACAGTTACAAGTGCATCTTTTAGTGAGTGCCTATAAACTGCATTTTGTACATTCTTTGTTATATCAATAATATCTGTATGCCCTTCTGTATGTAGTGTAAAATTTTCATTTATTATTGTCATTTTATATCCCCTTAGTTAAACCATTGAATTGTCTTATATATTATAAAAAACATAAAATATTCTCAACTGTGATATAATATTTGTATGGTAAAAGCAGTTATATTTGATTTGGACGGAACACTATTATATACGTTGGAAGATTTGATGATTGCTGTAAATAAAGCGTTGTCAGATTTTGGGTTCCGCGAGCGTACATTAGATGAGATTAGGAATTTTGTCGGAAACGGTGTTGTAAAACTTATGGAAAGATCCGTCCCAGGTGGAAAAAATAATTTGCGCTTTAATGACTGTTTAGAAAAATTCTATCAATATTATAGTGAAAATGTTGATTCAAAAACCCGACCGTATGATGGTATAATGTTAATGCTGGAAATGCTTAAAATGCGAGGTGTTCTTCTTGCTGTTAATTCCAATAAGTATGATGCAGCAGTTAAGGAGCTATGTAAAATGTATTTTCCGCAGATTGAGGTTGCTGTTGGAGCAAGAGAAGGTAAACCGATTAAACCTTCTGCTTATGGTGTAGAAAGTATTTTAAATTTCTTGCAAGTAGATAAAAAAGATGCCTACTTTGTCGGTGATTCTTTTGTTGATATTGAAACAGCAAAAAATGCAGGCATCAAATCTATTGGTGTGACTTGGGGGTATCGTCCTGAAACAATTAGTGAGGCAGATTTTATTGTTAAGTCCCCTGGACAAATTCTTAAAATCTTATTAGAAAACTAAGCTGTCAACTATTTCTCTAAAAGCACCTTCTCCGCTTTTACTTGTAGTTATTTGAATATTTGCAACTTTTTGAACTTTCTCTACTGCTGACGGAACAGTTATTTTGTATTTTGCGTACTCCAAACATTCTAAATCGTTTATATCATCTCCAATATATACATATTCTTCTTCGCTCAGGTTATATTTTTCAATTATTCCTTTTAATATATCAATTTTTTTTCGTATCCCTTGATGAATCTCGCAAATGCTGAATTTCTTAGACAGGAGTTCTATAGCAGAATTTTTTTCTCCTGAAATAATGGCAATGTCGTATCCGTTTTTTTTAAGTATAGACATTCCCATTACATCTTTAAAATTAACCCTTCTTGATATATTCCCCTCTGCATCTATATATGCACAGTTATCTGTAACTATTCCATCAAAATCCGTGATAACCCATTTTATACTTCTTGGTAAGTGTATCATTATTTCTTCCTTAATTTTTCTTTAATAGGTATTTCGCTGTTATAAACAACTTT
>CALURS010000142.1 GCA_944323215.1 Candidatus Gastranaerophilales bacterium
ATCTGCACGCATAGCAGCACCGGTGTTAAATCCGTGAATAAATATACTTCTCATTTCGGCACCAGCTTCGCCGGTAAATAAGGCTTCGTTATCTTCGAGCCATTTAGAGAAATCATCCCAAGCACCAAACGCCATCTCTGATACAATACCTTTAACAAGGTTGGCAGTGTGAGGACCTATTGTTAATGCTCCAAAAGGTGATTGGTTCTCTTTCTTAACCTCTTCATTAACAATTTGCGTTTCACGTTCAGCGGTGCGTTGTTCAGCTTCCGCAAATCTTTTGGCCGGATCATAGCCCCCGCCGAATGCTACATTGTTATAGTTGTTTGGTGATACGTCTGCCATATATTTAATCCCTTAATTACTATACTTTTAACGGCAGTTTTTTCAAAAACTTTAATTTTTGTATAAAATTTTTACAAAAGTTAATATTTTATTTTTTGCAATAAACTTTATTGATTTTTAATAAAAAAACATTAAGCATACACTAAACAGATGATTTTTATTTTGCAGAGTACAGAAAAAGTATAATAAAGCCGAAGTAAGAAATGGAAATATAGACAAGAAAGCAGGTAAATAATGTTCCAAGGATTTTATCCAAGATATGATTTAGAGGCAAGAATACAGCATACAAAACTGGATTCAGGGGTGTGGGATATACCCTCAGCCAGAATGAGTCGAATAGAGGATCATGAAGGTCAAGACTTCAAATCGGTAATGTCGGGCTTGGTAGAAAACTTTAATCAGACATTAGAAGCGCCTGATAATTTACTTAGAGATGCGATGATGGGAAGCGAGAATGTTGATATCCACGACGTTATGACAGCTATGAGCAAAGCGGAGTTATCAGTTAATATGGTAACAACAATGACAACAAAGGTCATATCAGCGTATGATAAAATTATGCAAATTACGATATAGAATATAAAAAGGAAGGTATTGGCGAAGCAATATGGATTTAAACAAATTAATGGAAAACAAAATAGCATTAGGGATGATAGTGGGCGGTATAGTCCTAGTATTATTTGTTGCCATATTGACAGTAGCGATAAGTAAAGGTGGAGATAAAAAGAATTCAGATGCAGTAGATGCAAGTGATGAGCCGCTGAAAGAGGATGTTGAATTATTATCAACGGATAATTTAGGGAAAGCATTAGAGATACAATCGTTACTAGCAAGAAACAACATTGTTGCAAGCCGCAGAGTAGACGGAACGAAATCAGTAATATATTTAAAAAAAGGTGATTGTACGCCTGGAATGAAGAAGTGTACAACAGAAAAACGGGAACAAGCAATAATAGCCATAGTAGAGAGCGGTTTGTACGATCAAAACGTAGGTTTAGAAATATTTGATAAAGGAGATTTTACCTCAACAAAAGAGGATAAAAAAATCAGGTTAACTCGTGCAATGAATGGTGAGTTAGCAAGGTTAATAAAGAGAATAGATGGTATAAGCAACGCATCGGTATTCATATCAATACCGGAACAAACAATGTTTACATCAATGCAAAAACCAACAACAGCAACAGTACAGTTGACAGTAGATGTAGGTAGAAAGCTTGACTCAAGAGTAATAAAGGCAGTAACAAACTTGCTACTAGGAAGTGTATCAGGTTTAAAATCAGAGAATATTTCAATAACAGATACGAATGGTCATGTGTATTCAAGTATAATAAATGCAGAATCAGAATTAATTGAAAGAATGGAAGAAAATGACAGGTACATGCAAGAGAAAGTCTCAGCCCAATTAAACAGATTAGTTGGAGCAGGTAAGTATGTAGCGACAGTAAGTACCTTCTTAAAACAAGCACCTGTAGAGAAGTTTACAATTGATTATGATCCAAACAGAAAAACAGCGGTAAATCAACAAGTATTTTCAGAAGGTTTAGGCGACCAAACTCAAGATATCAATAAAAATACAAATGCAGTAAGTGTATATTTGCCAAATGGTTTACCAGCCGGCAGTTCAGATTCTTCACAAAACAGAAGCTATTCAAGAACGGCTTCAGAGACACAGTATGGAGTAACAAAGAGTCAAATAAATGAATATATGTCTCCCGGAATGCTAGAAGAAATATCAATAGCAGTAACCTTAGAAAAGGATTCCTTGCCGGCAGATATAACGTTACAAGAATTAAAAGAGTTAATAGCTGCAGCAGCAAGTCCTAAGGCAGATCCGGAGAATGTAACAATAGCATTTTCAGACAGTTTAGATCCATTCTTGACCGCAGACAAGGGTAATAAGGCTCCAATAGAGCCAAAGACCGGTAATCCTTGGTGGTTAGCAATAGCATTGATAGCAGTAGGTCTATTTGCAGGACACAAGGTATTATCAAGTAAATTGATGGCAGCAAAATATGAGCAAGAGAGTGCTATGAATGAATTGAAAGCGAAAGATGCACAGCATGATAAGCAAATAAAAGATGTAAGCATGCAGGCAGCGGAATTAATTGAAAAGCAATCACAACTTGCACAAGGCTTAATAGAGCAACAAAATCGTTCATATACAACATCTCCGGCATTAGTAGATGCACTAAGAGATTTGAAACGAGAATTTGATGATGTAGATGAGTTAGAAGCCGGAGATAAAATAAGAAGCTGGATAGAACAGGGGTAGAGTCAATCCGGAAACGAAATTGGAATAAAAAATAATGGCGATAGAAGGATTTCAATATAAAGAATTTGCAGAAGAGATGGCGAAGCAGGCAAGAGAGCTTGTTCCGCCGGAATTTAGTGAGCCGCAAAAGGATTATATTGTAAAAACAATTGAAAATTTTACCCGTATGGCGGGTGAAGCACTCTATAATGATACAAGTATAAATTTTAATGCTGATCAGGCTGTTTTAATATCGCAAATAATAGCGGAGTGGTCGTTTCATAAATCAATAGATTTAATCCATTCTCGAATTCTTCCGGAGTATTGGGATGGAATAATGCAAAAAATAGCCTTTACGATATTTGAGGTAGCAAAACAAGCATTATTACGAAATATCCCGCAAGATCAAATGCTTCAGGCAATTGAACATCATGTAAATAAGGCCTATGTAGCAGGTCTAGAGGCTTTGGAAAAGAAAAAAGTAATATCCCACGAAGCCAAAGAATTTGCAGCAAAACAATCAAACATAGATGATATGGCAAAAAAGGTACAGGAAGCAGAGGCCGCAGAACAGGCAGCAAAAGAGGCAGCATCACAAACAAATGCCGGACAATCAGCATCTGTACAACAATCACAGGTTGCAAATAGGCAAGTACAGGCCCCCGTAGCCGGTAAAGCGGCAAAGTTACTTTCCGTTGCGTTACTGCTAAAACTACTGTCTCAGGATAAAGTGGTTACGATATTAAATAAATTTTCACCTGAAGATTCACAGGCGATTACAAAATTTATGCAAACCCCTGATTTAGAATCGCAAATAGATCCGGAATTGACTTGTCAATGTTTACACGAAATAAAAGAATATTTGCCTAAGAAGCCCAAATTGACAGAAGCAAATATTGTTAAGCATCTTCAACGGGTATTTGATAATACGACTCGTGATAAAGTTGAAAATTTGATAAAATACGAACGTCCATTTGTAAAGCGTTTTATCTCATCAGTTTATGATGATGAATATTATCCAATTCCTTTAAGAGTTGCGGGAGTTATTGCACAATATGTTCAGGATAGTATATAATATTAAAGTATGTTGATAAAGAAAAATTCTCAAAAAATCAAAGAAGAAAAGATTTTAGAGAAGCGTGAGGAGGAAGTAAATAAAGTATCAGAGACTTTGCCAGCAGAGCAAGGTATAGTTGATGCTACGTCTGAGGAGTTAAAACCGGAAGATGATTTATCAGAAAAAATCTTTGATATAGATAATTTGGACTTTAGTCAACGAGTAGAACGCCGAAGCGGAACGAGACGTAGAGGTTATAGACGTATAGATGATAGAAAACTTGTTTCAAGAGCCAAAGATGAAGCTGAGTCCATCAAAAAAGCGGCTTTTGAAGAAGGATATAAAGCCGGTATCGATAAGGCAAATGCTGATATAGAAGATTTTAGAGGGAAATTAAAGGCTTTTCTATCCGCAAAGAAAGAGGTTTTTGAATATATAGCTCCAGATATTTTAGAAATAAGTGTTGATATTGCAAGAAAAATTATTAAAAGAGAGGTATTACAGGATCCTCAAGTTGTAATGAACATAATATTGGATATATTAAAATCAATTTCTAAAAATGAGCCTAAAATACTAATAAAAGTAAATCCTGCAGAAGTTCAGTTTGTAAAAGATAATATGCCAAACGCTTTATATGAATTGGGATTAGAAGCAAAAGTAAGTGTCTCAGGTGATGAGAATTTGCAAGAAGGCGGTTGTATATTTGAAACAAGTAACGGAATAGTCGATGCAAGTATAGATGCTCAAATAGAGATTATTAAGAAAGCATTGAGAGGACTTTGATAATGGCAGCGGAAGGCGGATCAAGACCAATAAGTGAAATATTTTTAGCGGGCTTTGTTCTAGCCCTAATACTTATATTGATTATTGAGATGCCTAATTGGGTTATCAATTTTTCAATATCTCTTAATATAACATTGGGAATTGTATTGTTGATGATTTCTCTATATGTTCAAAAACCTTTGGAATTGGCATCTTTTCCGTCAATTATTCTTATAGGAACAATGTTCAGGTTGGTGTTATCAATTGCATCCACAAGGTTAATCTTATCAAAAGGAGAAGCAGGAGAGGTTATTCATGCATTCGGAACCTTCGTAACCGGTGGGAACATGGTAGTAGGAGGTGTAATCTTCCTTATTATAACGGTAGTTCAGTTTATGGTAATAACCAAAGGTGCTGAGCGTATAGCTGAAGTAGCAGCAAGATTTGCGTTAGATGCAATGCCGGGAAAGCAAATGACGATAGACGCTGATTTTAATGCGGGATTAATTACTCCGGAAGAAGCAGTAAAAAGGCGTGAAGACTTGCAAAGAGAATCATCCTTGTTTGGTTCAATGGAT
>CALURS010000143.1 GCA_944323215.1 Candidatus Gastranaerophilales bacterium
TGTACTTATCGGTGCATCAATGCAAAAACAAAATATTCTAAAATCCGAAGCCGATAGACTCAAAGAGTTTAAAAAACTAGTATTACTAGATAATCCGAATATTAAACCAGACCTTCTTGAAACGAAAGCAAGAACTATGCTTGAGTTGTCTAAAATCGCTAAAAGTACTCAAGAAAACGAACCTATGATAACACAAAACGAAGATGCTGGATTTGAGACAATAAAAAATGAAAATATCCCAACGCTTGTTAAACAAAGTGTATCTGAAAAAATTATCGATAAAAAAACTATAATTGAGGAAATAAAACTTAAATATCAAAATAGGTTTAACAACGAAGAGCTTATTGAAGTTGCAAAATTCGTCCAAGAAGAACCGGAGTTTATCAATAATATTTTGGAACAAAAGGTTATTGATTATAACGCAAAAGAGTTTGATAGACATTCTTTTTCTGATATAAAGTCTTTGTTTGAGGCCTATAAAGAAAATCCTCAATTGGTTAATGACCTTTTAAATCAAACAGATAATGTTGGGATAAAATCTCCTCGTTATAATGGACAAGCAATATTATCAATTGTTCAATATAATAAAGAAGAACCTGAATTTACTCAGTTCTTGTTAAGTCAAAAACAAGATGGTGTTTGTAGATTTAATACTTATAATTTTTGCACTGCAATGAATTTATACAAAGAATCTCCGGAGTTGACAAAAAAGCTTTTGAGCCAAAAGATGGTTTCCAAAACAAATACTAATTATATTTATAGCACTACTGATGTCAAAAAGTTAATGCCATTTTATAAAGAAAACCCACAATTTGTTGATAAATTAGTATCATATACTATTAAGCTTTATTCCGGTGAAGTTATTCCAAGATTTTTGCCAAATGCTATTTTACAAATTTGCGAACTAAAAAAATCAGTATCTGATAAGAAGGATTTAGATTTTATTGATAATATAATTGATATGAGGGGTGATAACTATGGTTATAAATTCTTAGCTTCTGACGGTATAGTTGATTCATATAAATATTATAAAAAAGAACCGGAAATCTTTTTAGAACTACTAAAATGTACTGAGGATTCCGTTTCTAATATGTTTCAATTTTTGCAAAAAGTAAATGATGATAACAGAAAAGATATAAGGAAGGCTTTATCTTATTTTACCTCTAATCAAGGTTTAAAGACTGATAGTATATTAAATCTTTCTAATATATTAAAAGATTTTCCATTTGTAGCAGACATTTTGCCAAGCCCTAAAACTAAAAGAAACAATTTGGACTGCTACGGTGCTTATCCTGACAATTTTGTTTGTGATTTAGAAAATTTTGTTAAGAATGCAAAAAATTATAGTAATAATGAAAAATCTATTATAAAATTATTGGTTGCAAATAACGTTTCATTCCAAGATATTACTAAAATATTAAAGTTTTCTAAGGGAAAAGCTCCGCAACAAATTTTGCGAGTTGTTGTAACATCAAAAAGAAACTATTGGTCTATAAAAAAACAATTTGAAGATCTAAATGCTATTAATCAAAAAGCTGAAACAATTCCATATAAAAGAGTTGTAATTGATGAAAATTATTGTGTACAATATTTTAAAGATTTAGGTTTAACTGAATCTGAAAGTATAGCTTTATCTAAAGAAGAATATGCACCTCTTTTGGTTATTGCAGTTAAAGCTAGAGCTATAGATGAAGGCATAACCCCTAATGCTAATATTGTTAGAGAAATGGCAGAATATGCTAATAATGCAAGCGAAAGCGAAATGCAAGAACTTATAGCTCTAAAGGATATTGCAAATTATTTTAATGAAGAAAACTTTAATTTATACAAAGAAATAAATCCTGATAAAGGATTTGATGAGTTTGTAAATGATTTGTTGAGCCTGGTTAAGAAAAATTACTTAGAGGATAATAATATTAACACATTAATTCAAAAATATACCAATATATCTATTAAAGAAGAAGATATGATATCTTATCCAAATTTGATTTTAGATTTAAAAGACATAACAGAAGCTGATATCGTGTCTTGTATGAAAAAAATTAATCAATTAGGGTTAAATACTTCTGACATAAATCAATTAGGGCTGCTCACAAGGTATAAGGAATTTGCAAACATTGAACCGTCACCCGAGATAAAAAATTTAACAAGTTATTTACTTGATAATGAATTATTATTAAAAGATTTAATTCCTGAATTGCTATCGAGTGTTTGTTCTAAAAATAAAGAAATAGAACAACTTAAAATTGAAACGTTGAAAGATTTCATAGAAAATACCAATATCCATTTTGAAAAATTAGGCGATTTATTTAAAAACTTATCATCTAATAATATTGATGTTTTAAAAATTCAAATTGATAAGATTAAATCATTAAAATCATATTCTAATGTAAATTCTTTTGCTAATTTATTACATTTTGATACACCGGAAACTTTTAATCACGCTTTAAAAATATTTGATTACTTAAATACAACCCCAAAATCTAATCGTTGGGAAATATCTATTTTGAATAATATTGAAAAATCCCAAATTGATAGAAAAGAATTATTAGAGATATTAAGTTCCTTAATAGATAGAGGCGTACAACCGGATGAAGTTGGTAATGTTATAATCAATATAAATAACTACTTTAGAGAAAATTCAAGAGAATATGTAGAGGTATATTTGAAACTTAGAAATATTGAATCATTAAAATCTCAGCTTGATACAATATTAAGTTATTATTTCTCAACGGATATTTCTAAAATTAGGATAGATAAACGAATAGAAGTTTATGATACACTATCAAATCTTGATGATTCCACAAAACAGTTGATGAACAGTATGGACATCAACCTTGAAAAAATTCTTGATAAAATTGTTGAGTCACTGGCTCAAAAACGTCCTATTCTTGAAATGTCTAAGCCTCAAAATAGAAATTTATTTAAGAATTTCCTTGCAAATAATGACAAGGAAATAGACGAGTTTATAACAAGTTTTGATTTTGCACATTATGGAAAAGATGGACTTCCGTTGAAATATTCAAGAAATGATTTTTCAAAGAATATAGATGAAATATTAAAAGACCTGCCTGAAGAGGATGCTAATTTGATATTAAAACATTTTGGCTTAATAAAAGGAGAGGAAGGATATGACGGACTTATAAATAATATTCCGTTTACAAATACCAAAGCGAACCAAGATGCACAAGCTGCGGCAAATAGAGTACTTGAAGAAATAGAAGCTTTTACACTAAATAATGAAGTTGTTATAAATGATTTAAAATCCAAGGAAATATTAGATGGATTAATAAAAGGCTGTCCTGAATTTACAAGTATTATAGGTAAACAGCAACATGATACTCACGCATATTCTGTTGATATACATACTCTAAAAGTTCTGCAAAGTGCAATGAATAATCCTATATATAAAACATTAAGCGATACCGATAAAACAATACTCAAGTTTTCAATATTATTCCACGATATGGGAAAAAAGGGTGGTGTTGTTGATACAGGACACGCAGCATTGAGTGCAGATTATGCTTGGTCAGTCCTTGATAGATATCCTTTCCCCGAAACAGTTAAAGAAAGAATAATTGATATAATATCTAATCATCATTGGTTTGAAAAATATAATAAAAATGAGTGCACAGCAAATAATGTTGCAGTTCACTGTAGAAGACCTGAAGATGTCAAAATTTATGAAATTTTCTCTAAGGCAGACTTTGAAAACGTTAACGACAATTTCCATCTTGGAGAAAAGTCCGGCGGTTCAACAAACCAAGATGAATTTGACAGATTTATGTCAGATAAAATGCAACCAATAAAAGATGCAGTTAATAAAATTCATCAGAAAGCCAACTTGGTTTTTGATACCCTGTTTATGAAAAATGGAGAGAAATTCCCGACCCAAAATGTCAAAATTGATGATGAAGAAGTAACTCTTAAAGTCCTAAATCTTTCAGAAATAGCAGATGGAGCCAGCCTTGAAGAATATGGTTTTGCCCCTGGAGTAACTAAAGAGAATGCAAGATTTTTTGTCCATATGACAGAAGCAACCAGAGCAAAACTTGAAACAGCTTTTATTCTTATGAGAAATCCTGCAAGACTATCAACTTGGTCTACTTCCCTTATTAAACTTGATAACAACAGAACATATACTAACAGGAAATTCGGTTTTGTCTTAGAAACTCCACAAGCAAATATTTCTGAGGCGGTATTTAATAATATAGGCAGTGGTAACAGTAAGACTATAGATATTTTTGAACGTTTCTTGTTTAAAGAAACCTCAACTAATAATAAGGATGAAATTGATAGCAGGCAATTTGTAAAAAATTATTTTGTAGAAAAGATGAACACCTTAGGCTACAACATTTCAGATGAAAATTATGCAGAAATAACAAAATACTTATTTACAAAAAAATATTTAACCCAAATAAAAGATATAAAAATTGATGGTACAACGGTTAAAGCAAAAGACTTGATTGAAGCATTAGAATATTCAAGAGAACAACTTTTCCAAGACGATGATATACACAATGAAATAGTATCAGTTAACCCAAAAGTAAAAGGTTTGTTGGCTAAAGTCGAAAAGTTGGAAGATTGTCCACCGGAGTTCTTAAAGATTGCCAAAGAACATAATCTTCCAATAATCCTAATGCCTCCATCTAAACATAAATAAAAAAATAAGCCCTCAAGATTTCTTGAGAGCTTATTTTTATTTGTTATAAACTAACCAAGCAATTCCTTAACTTCTGTAGCTAAGTTCTTAGTATCAAGTTTAAGTCCTGGTCCCATTGTTGTTGTAAGGTAAGCAGACTTAACATAAGTACCCTTAGCTGATACCGGTTTTGCTCTTAAAACAGCATCTGCAAGTGTTGCAAAGTTCTTAACCAAATCTTCTTGAGAGAATTGGATTTTTCCTATAGGGCAGTGAATCATACCTTGTTTATCAGCTCTGAATTCAACTTTACCAGCCTTTGCATCCTTAACAGCTTTTGCAATATCTAAT
>CALURS010000144.1 GCA_944323215.1 Candidatus Gastranaerophilales bacterium
TCTTGCAGAGGTAAAAAATGTTAAAGCCGTAGGTGGATCCATGCTGGAAATACGTATGGACGGTAGTTTATTTAATGATTGGAATGGCGTTAATTCTGGCTTTGTATTTAAGCAAGAAGGATATATCAAATATAATGATTATCAATTTGATTACGGATTTTACAGGTTTGTATATGAAAGGCAGTTTTTAATTGATAATAATATATATTTCCCAAAGCTTAAACGATTTCAGGATCCGCCGTTTTTTGTAAAAGCTTTATATACGGCGCAAGTGTTTTATGCCGTGCCGACAGTAACTTATAGATATCGCGTAGGAATCACCAAATGGACGAAACACAAGGTAAAGGATTGTCTAAAGGGCATCTTGATGAATGTGAGATTTGCACAACGTTATGATTTAAAACAGTTGCGCGATATTTCTTATGTTCGAAGATACCATGATTTTAATTTGGCAATAGAATTATATAGAAAAAGAAATATTTATATTAGACTTTTAAGCATTTTGCTTAAAAGGCAAATACCTATTTGATAGCAACCATGGCATTAGAAAAGGGCGTCGCATTTTGTTCGCGACGCCGTTAATATTTTGATTGATTTATCTATTTAATTCATCAATTTTGCTTTTAGCTTTTTTTAAAGCTGCACGAAGACCATATTTTTTTTGATATGCCCTAAATTCTTTCAATCTTGTCCAAGGGTATATACAAAACAAGTAAAACTTTGAATTTGTTTTAGTTTTAATTGGCGCGGATTTGCTTTTTAATTTAATAAATTCGCCATAAGATAATTCATCGTGTTTAAATGGTAAAAACTGATAATTAGTACCCATTATAGAATTATACGTATTTAGGAATATTTCTTCATATTCGCGAAATTTTCTATTGTAGCACTCAAGCTTATATTCATATGTTGATATCAGTTCATCGATATTAGCCGTCAATGTAATGTTTTCGGGCGTTTTTGAGTTTCGTGTAAATAAGAAGAAAGAGTATATGTTTTTTAGGAACTCAGCAGCATATCGGGGGTTAATAGCAAGAAGTATTTGAGCTACTAAATACTTTGAGTATTCATCACTGTAAACAAAAGGACTATTTTTACTCTTTGTACAGATATCTGAGGGCATCTCAATATAGTGTGCATTCGGAAGATATTGTTTTATATAAGAGTATATTTTATTTAATAAAATTGTGTTTTTTTCTCGTTGCTGAATTGTATCATTATCTACTGAAACGGCTACGGAGTTATATTCATAATATTGTGCATAAGTTGCTTGATGAATTATTATTTTATTTTGAGGATAAACGGCAGAAATGCTTTTGCAGAATAAGCTTATTCTATTTTGAAGGTCTTCTTCAGAAAATTGGCAATTTTTAGAGGTTATACTAATCAATTTTTTTGATTCCAATGCGGTACATACTTTTGCCATACTGTCCGAGTAAGTGACCTGTACGCATTTACCTTGATAACATATTTCTTTAACAGGAACTACACTACCGAGGGCATCAATTAGTAAGTAGTCTGCAGGGGAGTAGAGTATTTCCTCAATATAATTTTTGGAAAAATCATCGTACACTTGGTTAAGTGCCCATTCATGTTCCAAAATGTTTTTTTCATAAGGTAATTGTACAGTATTACACGTATCACACAATATTGACTTTTGGAAAAAGTGCTTCTTTAAGTGAATTCCGGTAATTTTGGATGACATGCCGGAAAATGGATTAAAATTGCCCAAAAGATATATATCATAGTTTTTGTTTGCGTTCTTAGTCATTGTAGGTTACAGCTCCTTTCATTTTTTAGTTAGAGGAAGTACAATTTTTTCTCCGTAATATCTATCGAATATTTGGGGAATAAATCGATCCATACCAGATCCGGAAGTAAAAGTAATTTCGCCAAACTTTATACTTCCATCGTTCAATAAATAAAAATCAACGCGCACTTGATTAAAGCCTGATGACAATGTTTCAGCCAATTCAATCATTTTTTCAAGATTCTGTGGTTTCTCTGGTATAATCTCATCTATAGGATGTTCGTATTTGAAAGGTAATACATGCCAATTTGTATCGAACATCGTACGTTTGTGTGCTGTATATCGATCAGTATCTACCCAAATCATTTCAACCTTACCATTACAGCAGAAAAATTTATAATCATTTAAATTATTATTGGTATTTTCCATGTATTGCTCAATAATAATACGCGGCTTAATGTACTTGTAGTGTAATTCAAGACCAACGCTATAAGCAAAGTTAGTGCGTAGCCATTTTTCAACTTTTTCCTGCAATTGTGGCAAATTTAAGTTATTTTTATCGGTAACTATAATATTCCACCCACTACCATGATTACATTTAAGGGCAAACTTTTGCGGAAGTTTATCAAAATTTATGTCCTTAAAATGCTTATATACCCCTAATATAGGTATAAGGTATTCTTTTCCAATTTTTTTCTCTATCCATTTACGCACGCGATATTTATCAGACAGTTTTGCTTTCAGTCTTGTGCTTTGGTGTATTTTAAGCCATTGTATTTTTTCGGTTAACGAAGCTGGATTGGAAAAATTTATTTCTTTACCGCGCACTCTCAAAGCCCAGTTTTTTATTGCTCGCGGATAATCTTTTTTTCGCATGTTTCGATAATAAAAGTAGTTTTCTTGCGAGCAAGGCAGACCTAATAAATTCTCTGCTTTGAGAGTAAATTCGACCTTTATTTTATTTAACTGCTGCCGTAAAGAATTTAATTTTTCGTGTAATAACCCTATATATTCTGCTTTTGAATACTGTTCTGGGTAAGCATTGTGTAGCATGGTTGCCCATTCAGGATATGCCTCCATTAGATTCTTAAGTTGTATAAAAAACAGGTTTTCTCCTTGGTCGTTTATCTTGGTTAAAGCAACTTCCTGAGAGCCTTCTATGTAGTTCATTTTAAGTATCTTATTTTTTACAGAGCGCACCAAATAACCGTTTAAATTAGCCATACACCAAAACCATTGGTCGTCATTGGTAGGGGCCAATTTCATAAAAAGGTCATTTTTTAGTATATCTTTATAAAAGCAATCAGGTGGATATAAAACTCCACCTACGCCAACAAGTTTATTTAGGCAATGGGCGCCACTATAATAATATTCACCTCCAGGAATCGTTTTTATGTCATTTGACCATACATACATTTTGGTTACACGATGTGCATGGACTGAGTGGGGAAACTGTTTATATGACAAATAAAGAGTTCTTGCCATATCTAAGTTATACTCCACGTCATCGTCAACCGTAATTATTATGGTATGCGGAAATTCACGCAAAGTTGGTATTAGTTTTTTGTATGATCTGATATCTTCACAATAATGTATCTCAAATCGTTCACTTTGTAATTCAAGTAATGTTTCAGGTAAATCTTCGTTAAGTTTAGGGAATTGATCGCGTGCAAGCCACAAAATAACTTTTTCTACCTGCAAGGATTGCATAAGAAGCGATTCGACACATAGATATATGGTTGGAATACGTTTGGGAAACGAGGTTAAAGATATTATAACTTGTTCCTCCGGTATGGTCACATTGCGAATGGCAGAATATTCGTCGTACCAATAAAAGTAATGCGGTATTTCTTTATTTTCGCTACGTGCAAAATTATATTTTTGAAAATAAGCAGTCATTTTTTGCCAGATTGTAAGTTTAAGTTTTGCATTTGCCTTGCGGAAGAAAGAAAACATATCTTTCATGCAAGCATCAATGACCATATTTTTAACTTCAGGCGATTCGTCTTTTGTATAGTTCAGTATTTCTTCAAAAGAGCGGAAATGACAATCAAAGTTTTTTAATCTGCCTAATCCGGCTACAGAGGTAGGATTGTTCACTCGATAGTAAAGAAGATAATTATTAAAGATTTTAATTTTTTTCGCTTTTAGTATTGTGGCAAAATAAAATGATCTGTCGTTTGCGCATTGTAATGGAGAAAACGCAAATGAATATTTTATTAAAAAGTCTCTACGATAAATTTTATTCCAAGGCACTACAGCATTGTAAATAAAATGTTTGGGGTCTTCATAGAAAGAAGTAATAACCGTTTCGTTTTCTTTGGTTTTATTGCGATAAAAATGTGGCCGTTCAACAATTTTGCCGGTTATGTTATCAAACTCCTTGTGAAAGAATATACACATATCTTCATGAGTGTCTTTAACAAGTTCATATAACAATTTTAATGCGTTGTCAGCCAAATAATCGTCCGAATCCATGAAGAGCACGTATTCGCCGCAAGCTAAGGCAAGACCGTTATTTCGCGCAACACCGGCATATGAGTTTTTTTGTTGTACTAATATAACTCGTTTATCCGCATAGCAGTAATCTTGTATAATTTGAACGGAAGAGTCAGTAGAACCGTCGTCAACACAGATAAGTTCAATATCATGTAAACTCTGATTCAAGACAGAATCTATAGCTTGTTTCAAATATTGAGCCGAATTATAAACCGGCATAACAATTGATATTTTCACCTGTCGCTCCGATTTTGTTCTAACATTTGTAACAGTTCTTTGCGCATTTGGTTTTCCCTGTTTTGACACAGATATAATCCCTCCTGAGTATTTGTCTTATTATATCCGGCTATGACCCCTACACTTTCTGCTACATATTCATAAAAACTGCGTTCAGCGTGTACGTTCGCCAAGCCCCATATATGATATTTTTCAGCCAATGTGTTGGTTGGCATTTTTATAATGTGCGCTTCAGGCAGAAAAGATTTTAATATAGCATACATTTTCTCTAGGTGCAAATTAATTTTATCTATATAGCCGTGATTTGGCATAAATCCAATACTTAAATCATCGTCTATAAATTCTTTAAGAAGATATGCTTCGTTAATAATTATCTGCTCTTGTTTATAGAATTGTAGCAAGAAATCTATGGTCGTTTTTACATTTTTGATGAGAAAATCATCGGAAAAATCCCAGCAGTTTAATGTTTTTATATCTCCAAACTTAAAATGTTCAACT
>CALURS010000145.1 GCA_944323215.1 Candidatus Gastranaerophilales bacterium
TAAAGCTTTTAACGCGGCCTGCAATCTGTCTTCCACCTCCAATTTTTGGAGAATACTTGCAACATGGGCTTTGGTTTTTTTTACTGTAACACATAATTCTTTTGATATGTCTATATTACTGCAACCTTCAGTTATTAATTTTAATATCTGTTTTTCTCTGATTGTCAAATTATAATCTTTTTTAGATGGTGAAACATCCTTCATTTGGGTGTTTGTTGCGGCTCGCAAAACTATATGCGAAATTGATGGGTCAAACCAAGAAGCACCCTCTAAAACAGATGAAGCAACCTGCAATAAACGTTGAGGATTTATTTCTTTTGAGCAATACGCATTTGCTCCGGCCTTTAAGCTGGAAAGAACTTCCTGTTCATCATTGTGCGATGTTAAAATTATTATCTTTATTTCATTGCTTATATCGTGTATTCGCTTACTCGCCTCTATTCCGTTAATTCCCGGAAGCCCTAAATCCATTATCACTAAATCTATTTTATTATTCAGAACTATCTCAATTCCTTGTTCAGCAGAACTTGCCTCATATATTGTTTCTGCTATACTGCTACCCTCAAATGTAGCTTTTAGCCCAAATCTTGTTAATTCATGATCTTCTACTATTAATATATTACTTTTCAAATTCTTGTTCCCTATCAAGCACTTTTTTATAATTAGGTTCTATTCTTTCACACTCTTTTAAGTAAACTTCTGATTCTTCTTTATTCCCTTTTTGCAACTCTATTTGACTTAGATAATAATAATATCTAAAATCATTTTCGTCAATATAGTTTGCGTTATTCAAATATTTTTTTGCCAACTCAAAATTTTCTCTGTTTATGTATATTTCCGCCAACTTATAATACGCAGGCACAAATAAAACGTTATAGCTTAAACTTTTTTTAAGCAATTCTTCAGAATTTGTACCGTCCTCTGTTTCTGCTAAATAATAATATCCTTCATATACTTCCGGCGATTTTTTTAAGATTTTCTTCCACAAATTTATTGATTTTTTGGTTTTTCCCGTTTTCTTATATAGAACAGCTATATTTCGTTCCGATTCGTATGTATTCTTTTCATATTTTTTTGCTTTATTTAAAAATTTTAAAGACTGCTTATAATGCTCCTGCACTTTTTCGATAATTCCAAGAGTATATAAGCCTTCAAAGTTATCTCCTATTTTTAGACTCTTTTGCGCATTGTCTCTTGCCTGGGACAATGATGTTGGTAAATACGTCAACCCTAACAATCCATATATTTCTTGATTTATTTTTTTATTGTTAGACAGTGCATTTAAAAGTACTTTTTGCGCAAAATCCGTTTTCCCGTCTAAATAATAATATTTCCCTAAGTGGTAGTCTTTTTCACTATCATTTTTTTCTGTTTTATATAATATATATTCCCTCAATGCAAAGAGCTTTTTTTTAAATTCATCTAGTTGGAAACCACTTTTTTCTATCTCATCAAGGAGCTTAAGTGCCTTTTTCTTTTCTGCTTTTTCTAACAATATTTTGACTTTTAGAATTTTATAATTAATATTATCCGGATTTAACATCATTGCAATCGATATATAATTATCAGCCTGCTCATTATCTTTTATTTCATAATAACCTAAAGCTAGAATATAAAAAGCATAGTCATTTCTACTTTTAATTAATTCTGTATTGTTTACAACCTCCAATACTGCCTCTTGAGCATAATTATTATACATTATATTTGAATACCCCTCTGCCAAGAACAGTAAATCATTTGTCTGCATCCTTTTTGCCGGATAATAAAATTGTTTAATTTCTTTGATATAATTCTGGGTTATTTCATAATCATCAAGCATTGAAAAAATTCGATCTGACAAATCAAAAAAGCCGTACTCTGCTAATGTAATAGCCATTTCTAATAATACAAAATCTTTGTTACCTGTTGAATTTATTATTGTTTCAAACTCATCGTGAGCAGCTTTTATATTAGTAAGTGCAAATTTATTTTGAGCAAGATTAAACGCATCTCTTCGGCTATAACCAACGCCATACCCCTGAATAACTTCGCTTGCAAACATAATTTGAGAGGACAAAATAAAAACAAGTATTAATACAATTTGTTTAAGCTTTTTCATCATTTTCCGCTCCAACATAGTATTTGTTGAATGCGGTGATTAGCTTTTTTAACTTCCCGCATGTAATTCCTTTATACAAATCGGTGAAGTTATATTTTGATAATACTTCATTATCATTCATTTCAAGGGTTAAGTGATTTTCTGTAAGAAAAACATCAACGATTTTATTTAGAGGAATATGTAAAAATTTGTTAACAACTTCAGGATCAAAATGAGCGCCAGCACCATTTTTTATTATTTCAATAACTTTAGCAATAGGCATTTTATCACGATAGTGTCTTTTTGAGGTTATTGCGTCAAAAACATCTGAAACAGCAAGAATTCTCCCTCCAAAAGGTATTTCATCACCTTTCAAGTGCCTGTAATATCCGCTCCCATCATACTTTTCGTGATGTGAGCATGCTATTTCTGTTATTTGAACAAAATCATTCGACATATGCACCTTTTCTAATATATGGTGCGTTATTTCTACGTGCTCTTGGATATGTTTATATTCTTCTGGGGTTAATTTTCCTTCCTTTTGAAGCACCGAATCCTTTATGCCTATTTTACCTATGTCGTGTAATGCTGCAGCTTTTTCAAGAATTGAAATATCCGAGTCTGACATATTAAATTCTTTTGCAATTAGGGTTGAATACATTCTTACTCTGGTAGAATGGCCTGAAGTTATTTTATCTCTCGCATCTATAGATGTTGATAGCGCATCAATAAAACTATCTAAAATAATTTTTTGCTCTTCAATCATTTTCGTTTGTTTTTCGAAAAGTTGAGCATTTTCTAAAGATATTCCTGCACTAGAAGCAATTGCCATTAGCAAATCTTCATCTTCACGAGTAAAATATCCATCATTTTTATTTAAAACTTGGAAAGCGCCTATTATTTCATTTTTAATATTTTTTATAGGCATACAGAGAATTGTTTTTGTTCTGTAGCCAGTTGATAAATCTACATCTCTATTAAACCTTGGATCATCATAGGCTTCTTTTATATTTATGGTTTCTCCTGTCTTAATGGAATGACCAACCAAGCCCTTTTCAGCGGGTAGCCGTAATTCTTCACTTCCAAGCCCTAATGCAACAATAGAGTATATTTCATTGGTTTCTTTATCATATAGAAAGACTGTACACCTGTCTGCTTTCATAGCAAACTTTGTTTCTTCTGCGATTGTCTTGATTAGCTTTTTGATATTTTTTTCTGCTCCTACTGCTTGTCCAATTTTTACCAATGCAACAAGAGGATCTTTTTGAGCTGATGCTGTATAATTACTCCCTCCAGGAAAATTTGATAGCATTTCCGTTATTTTAACAAAAAATTGGTTACATTTTTTTACCTGCGCAAGCTTCTTTGCTTTATTGTAATTTATTGTATACAAAGAGTTATTTTTTTCTGCATAATTAATAAAGCCTGTTATTATTTCATTTAAAATAATTGCTATAGCACTCTCTGATTTTTCTGATAAAAATTTTGCATCATCTAAATTTTGTAATGCTAATGTAAAATTTCCTCGCATATATTCTAATATGGCTAATAATGACAGACAAACAGAACAGTCATTCTTATAGATTGAAAGATGCTCTTTTATCAACCATTCACTATCTGCATATTTTTTTTCTGATATATTATTAAGTGATGCTATTATGAAATCTTCTATACCCATCTCGCAACCCATCCATATATTAAAAGTATATACTAAATTCCATTGACTCGCAAGTATTTTCAATTAGTTTGTGATATAATAACCATAAAAAGAGGTAACAAGATTTGAACAAAATTACTATTTTAATTCCTGTATATAATGAAGTTAACACTTTACTACCGATATTAGAGAAAGTTGAGAGAACTGACTACTGTGGGCTTGAAAAAGAAATTATTTTAATTGATGATTTTTCACTTGACGGAACACGCAAACTATACTTTGACTTACCGTACAAAGTTTTGTATCATAAAATAAACAAAGGTAAAGGCGCAGCAATTAAAACAGGTCTAGCTGAAGCCACAGGTGATATTATCATTATACAAGATGCGGATTTAGAGTATAACCCCGAGGATTATCCAAACTTGATAAAATTAATTTTAAATGACGAAGCTGACGTTGTTTATGGCTCAAGATTTTTAAACCTTGAAGATTCTAACACTTCCGTTAAATTAAACTTCTATGCTAACAAATTTTTAACTTTTTTAACAAATTTCCTTTTCAAAACAGAATTAACCGATATGGAAACCTGTTATAAAGCTTTTAAAGCCGAGTTTATTAAAGATATTGATATAGAATCCGAGCGATTTGATTTTGAGCCAGAAATTACAGCTAAGATGTTAAAAAAATCTGCAAGATTTAAAGAAGTACCTATCTCATACAACGGCAGAAGCTATGAAGAAGGGAAAAAAATATCATTTATTGATGGGCTTGATGCTATATGGGCTCTTATTAAATTTAGATATTTAAAATAAAAAAAACGGAGCAAAACTCCGTTTTTTTTTACAAAAATATTTTTACTCCATTAATGTAGTCATCATAATTGGTTCATCATCAGTACAGAGTACAGTATGTTCAAAATGAGCAGAAGCTTGTCCATCTTTTGTACTTACTGTCCACTGATCATCAGCCACAACAACATCATCACAGCCAAGGTTTAACATCGGTTCTATTGCGATAACCATACCAGTTTTTATTTTAGTGTAGTCACCGACACGGTAATTAAACAAAAACGGATCTTCATGCATAACATGCCCGACACCATGACCGCCATAATGTCTAACAATACCAAGCTTCTCTCGATTTGCAACATCTTCAATGGCACCGGATATATCATCTAAGACATTTCCGTTTCTCATTTGAGAAA
>CALURS010000146.1 GCA_944323215.1 Candidatus Gastranaerophilales bacterium
TGATATCCGCATACAGCAACGTTATATCCGACTTTTGCATTACTTCTTGAGGAAATATTTCTGCCCTTAACCTTACCTATAACACAAATTGAAATAAAAACTTTATCACTTCCTGTTATATCACCACCCACGACTTGAAATGTTTCATCCAAGCCACAATCCTTTAAGACTTCGAATTGTGAGGCTTTTACACCTTTATAAAATTCTTGAACAAAATCATCTGATAAGTTTTTAGGTAAAGACAACGATATTAAGGCATAAGCAGGCTCTGCGCCTGAAGCTAAAATATCACTCAAATTAACTTTAATAGATTTAGCACCCAATTCAAAAGGAGTCATCCAATCCAAATTAAAATGTACATTTTCAACCAAGCTATCCTGAGAAACAGTTATTCCAAGCTCAGGCAAAAACGCACAATCATCACCTATAAAACTACTTTGTGTGACTTTTTTAATAACATTTATCAAACTATTTTCATTCATCAGTTAATTGTAAAGACCTTCTTATAATATATAAAAATACCAGCAACAGATAGAATTATATTCGGCAAAAAGGCAGCCATAGCAGGAATAAGCGTACCTGCTTCACCAAGTGAAATAGAAAACGCTCTAACCAAATAATAAACAAATATAATTAAAATACTGAATAAAAATCCACGATTATATCTTACTCTTGGAGGAGTAATAGCCAAAGGGACCCCTATTAAAACCAAAGCAATAGTCATCAATGGCAGTGCAATTTTATCATACAAACTAATCATTAATTCTTGCTTATTTTCGACATCAGGTCGGCTTAAGTATTTTAAAAGCTGAATAAAATTATGCTCGTTCGCCAAGTTTTTATTCATTTCCTTAGATAAATCCATACCAAACATCGCATCAGACTGCTCAAACATTGCTGTATCAAGGACTTTCCCATCATCAGCAATTGTATAGATAACCCCTTTATCAAACTTCCACCCTTCAGGAGATGTTTTACCTTCTCTTGCCTGTAGAATTTGAATAGTACCGTCTTTTGAATTATCAAGCAACGTAATATTATATAGCGTTTTATTCTTACACTGACCAACATAAAAAAGTCGTTTCAATGTTCCATATTCTTTAAGTTCTTTAAAAGTAAAGTTGTTTTTACCTTCAGGAATATTCTTTTGTCCAAACGCCCACAAAGCAAGATTTGTTGCTTGTTTTGTCATAACAGGAACAACGAACTCATTTATACTGAAACTAACCAAGGACATAACTATAGCAAAAATAAAAATAGGTTTTGCAATTCTATTAAGCCCGATACCGCAAGCTCTCATTACTGTAATTTCAGATAACAAACTTAGGTTATTAAGAGTCATAACCGTTGCAAGCAAAACGCCCATCGGAATTGTCATAACAAAAACCGTAGGCAGATGAAGTATTATAATCATCAAAGCTACTTTAAACGGAACTCCGTAAGTAGAAATCTGTTTTATTAAAGTAATAAAACCTTCTGATGCAAATATAATCGACGTAAATACCAATACACCCATGATAAACTGTCCAATTACTTGGCTAAGGATGTATTTATCCAATATTTTGAGATTTTGGTATTTTTCAATCAAATTCATATTTAGATTTTATCGAATCCTGTATATTTTCTCAAAACTTCAGGAATAATAATAGTACCGTCTTCTTGTTGGAAGTTTTCAACGATTGCTGCAAAAGTTCTGCCAACCGCTAAACCAGATCCGTTAATAGTATGGACAAATCTTGTTTTTCCGGATTCTTTATCTCTATAACGGATATTAGCACGTCTGGCTTGATAATCACCATAATTTGAACAACTTGAAATTTCTTTATAAGTATTATAAGACGGCATCCAAACTTCCAAATCATAGCACTTGTTTGCACTAAAACCAATATCGGCCGTACACAATGCAACACGTCTGTACGGAAGTTCTAATAATTCAAGACAACGTTCTGCATTCTTAGTAAGCTTTTCGTGCTCCTCAGGACTTGATTCAGGAGTTGTTAACTTAACCATCTCAACTTTATTAAATTGGTGAACTCTAATTAAGCCTCTTGTATCCTTACCAGCAGAGCCTGCTTCACGTCTGAAACATGGAGTATATGCCGTCATATACTTTGGCAAATCGTCTTCTGATAGAATTTCATTTGCATAAATATTTGTTACAGGAACTTCCGCTGTTGGGATAAGGTATAAATCTTCATCCTGACATTTATACATATCTTCTGCAAACTTTGGTAATTGACCGGTGCCTGTCATTGTTGCAGAATTTGCCATAAATGGTGGCAAAATTTCTTCATAACCGTGTTCTAAAGTATGCAAATCAAGGAAAAATTCTATAATTGCACGTTCTAATCTTGCGCCCTTTCCTCTATACATTACAAAGCGTGATTGAGAAAGTTTTACCCCTCTTTCAAAATCTACAAGCCCTTTTTCTTCTGCCAAATCCCAATGAGGCTTGAATTCGAAATCAAACTTCCTTGGTTCTCCTGTTCTATGAACCTCTACATTATCATCCTCGGATTTGCCTATAGGAGTTGTTTCATCAGGAATATTCGGAATATTCAATAGTAACTTGCGTTGAGTTTCATCCAACTCTACCTGTTTTTCCTCTAATGCTTTAACTTTATCGCCGATTGCTCTTACTTCTTCTTGTATTGCATCGGTATTTTCTCCACGCTTTTTCAATTCACCAATCTTTTGTGATTCTGTTTTTCTTAGTGCTCGCAATTCATCTGCCTCTGTCTGAATTTTTCTGCGTTCAGCATCTATCTCTATTACCTTATCTACTGACAATTCAGGATTTCTTCTTTTCAACAGTTCATTTATCTTTTCAGGATTTTCTCTTATTAAACGAATATCCAGCATATTACACCTCTCATACTTTTATTATCTAAAATATAACCCTATAAAAATTATTAATCAACTTTTTTATTTATAAAATCTTTTTATATCTGCTATTACTGACTGGCACCACCTTTTTTAAGAGTAATACCATTCAATTTACAAAACGATATAATTACACTAAAAGATTCTTTTACTAATTTATTCAAATAAGCATTCTCAAGCATTTCAGCTTTATCTCTTGCTGTCTGAAACATTTTTATTGCACTTGTTATATATTCAATTCTTGATTGTGTTTTTGGAATAGCTTGTTCTTGGTAATATTTTCCATACAAAATATATAATCTTACCAACAAATCATCCATTTCAAATTGTTTAGCAACAACTATTCCTTTTTCGATATAGACTTTTGCAGAATCGAAATCACCTTTTGCGAGATATATTTCCCCAATCAGCTTATTGAACAAAACTATAAAATAAAAATTATTGACATTAGCCCCACAGGCAACATCTATAGCTTTTGAAGCGACATCCAAAGCGAATTGAGAGCCCTTTGTAATCAATTTTGTATCTGAAATTAAATACCAAGTCAGTAATACTCCTGTTGCTATTTTTTCTTTGGCGAAATATGATACTTGTTCCTCAAGTATCTCTAAGGCTTTTTTATTTTCTCCACACTCTTGTAAGTATTTTGCCAATAACGTTTTTAGAATATTTTTAGTAAAATTATCACCTACATTGTTTGCAAACGTAACTGCTTGGAATAAATCATCGGTCATACCTGTGTACTTGTGAGTCAAAAACTTATTTACAATATTTATTAAGTTCCAAAAAGACATTAATCTATCATCTATATAATCCAGTTCATGCCTGTCGATAGTATCACTTAAGATCTCAATTGACGAATCTATATTACCTTTTAAACTGTTTGCAAATGCTAAGTAAAGTTGTACTCTAAACTGAAGGTTATGGTTTTGAATATTGTTTCTCTCTAAAGTATCAAATATAAACCTTATAACCTCTAAAGCACGATTATTACCACACCAAATTAGAGCTTCAGCCAAATCAAAATGAATTTCTAACCAATTTTCAAATAAACACTCTTGAGATATATTTTTGTTTGCATTTTTCTTATTAAGATACTTATTAAGCACAGGCAAAATTTCATTATCAATAATATTTAGAATTTGTCCGCAATTTCCTATTTTTATAAGAGCTTTTACTTTTCTTGTTTTCACAAGAGCCCGCTCAAGTTCATTTTCTTGTGGTACAAGTTCCAGCACAGCATCAGAGCACTCTACAGCGCCATAATAATTTCCAACTTTCATTGCACAAGAAGCCAAATACCCCAGCAATTCTATTCTCTGATAAACATCAGACTCACCAACCATTTCAAGTGCTTTGGGCAAATATTCAACGGCCATTTCAGGATTAATTTTTTCCAATAATTTACCAAGCCTTGTATAAATATTTTTCTTTACGGTTTCTGCATTTGGAATCTGAATAGAATCAAGCAGTTGTAGAGATTGTTTTTGGGATATCAAATAAATACTCACATCGCCAATGTATGAGGCATACTTCATTATCCTTGTCCAAATAGAAAAAGCTTCTTCCTTCATATCCAAATTTTGAGCAAGAAACGCAGATGCTGCAGTTGTTGATAATTTGTAATTTATAAACAGATTGAACATATTTCTGTTTACATCGTCGTACTCTCCGGTTTGTTTAACATTAGATATTATCAAACTCCATATTTTGCTGCTTTTAAATTCAAATGATAAGTTACTAATAGGAATAATATAATTAAGTTTGACCAACTTAGATAAGATAATTTTTAAATATTCACCACCAATATTATAAAGTCTTTCAAGAGCCGCAGGATAGAATTTTACACCTAAAATTGCACAAGCAATTAGCACTTTATAAACCATCGAATCTTCTTTTTTAAGTATTTCCAACCGCTTACTTATTATCAAATCAATATTAGAAAGCAATTTGGGTTCTAGCCCCAAGCGTTTATAATCAAGCATTAAATTTAATGATTGCTCAATTATGGATGGATTGCCATTGGAAATCTTAAACAATGCTTCTTTCA
>CALURS010000147.1 GCA_944323215.1 Candidatus Gastranaerophilales bacterium
TTTATACCCTTCTTAACTTTTTTTTTTTAGTTAATTCAGATTCGTAAACAACTTTTTTGCCATCGCCCTTAATTGTATTTAGCAGTCTTATATCGCGTAAGAGCCTGCGTAAACCTTCCGGTTCAAGGCTTGCCGCTTGATCAGAACCCCAGTTTGTTCGGTCTAATGTTATATGCCTTTCTATGGAACATGCCCCAAGAACAACGGATATAAGAGTTGGCGATAGACCTCTTTCATGCCCTGAAAAGCCTATTGGACAATTAAATTTTTCTTTAAATGTTTTTATAACATTTAAGTTTTGTTCGTCATTATTACTTGGATAAGTAGAGGTGCAGTGATAAATAATAAGATTGTCTTCTCCAAGAAGCTTAACAGCATGTTCTATTTCTTCCATTGTACTCATTCCTGTGGATAGAAGAATAGGCTTCCCTTTTGATTTTGTGTACAATAGCAAATCATCATCAGTTAATAATGCAGAGGCAATCTTGTAGCAAGGCGGATTAAAACTGTCAATAAAATCAACGGATTTTTTATCCCAGCAAGATGCAAACCACATTATACCTTTATTTTTACAGTAATCATCAATTTCTTTGTACTCTTTTTCTCCAAATTCTAAGCCTCGTTTTAAATCCTCGTTTGTATTTCCAAAAACACTTATACGCTCTTTGGCTAATTCTTCAGGAGTATAGACTAGCTCTATCGTTCTTTTTTGAAATTTAACGGCATCACATCCGCATTCTACTGCCATATCAATAAGTGATTTAGCCAGTTTTAAACTGCCGTTATGGTTTATACCAATTTCAGCGATAATAAAACAATTTTCTCCATCACCGACTAAGCGGTCATTAATTCGTACTGTTTTCATTTCTTACCTTAAATATTTTTTATAAAGACCAAACTCTTCTTCTAAATCCTCTTCTTGGTTAATGCTTTCACTATCATTTACCATTTGAGAATCGTTTTTAGTTATTTCTGATATTGCTTGATAATCATTATCATTGGACAAATCTTTTATTAAATGTATAGAGTTAGCAGATGCCCCTATTAACATTTTTCTTCCATCTAGTTCTATAACGTGCAATGTTTTATTTTGTCCAAGTGGAGTTGTTGATAAAATTGTTATTTTATCTTTGCAAAAATCTTTATTTTGAGCTTTTAATGTCTTTATCCCAAAGTGATTTAGCTTGTTATAAATAATTCCAGTAGCATATATTAAGCAGATTACAAATATGAGTGATAAAATAATAGATATATATCCGGGTTCATATGTAGGCCTTAGCGACGCTTGTAATGGCTCGGCCATTATACTTCCGTTAATAAATAATGTAAAATATATCAATAATATTAATCTGCTCATACTACTCATTGATTATAGCACAAGAATATTTTTGCGAATACGAAAAGCAACAAATGTTATTAACATTTGTTGCTTTTCGTTCTTAAATCACGCATTTTGCAATTAATGCTGGTGATTCATAAATTTTTCACAAACACTTGGACACCAAATCAGTGCAAAATACATAACTCCACAAAAGAATAGTAAATTTAGAACTTCCATATTAGCTCCTTTCTATTATTACTATTCCCAGTTTTAAGAATTTATAACATAAATTTTATTTTTTGTTACAAAAGTTTACATTAATTTTTGATTAAAACTCTCGAAACGCTTGTAAATAAATGAACAACGGATGATTTAAGATTGTTAAGAATTGTAACGAAAATTAAGGTTAAATGCAATTTCTTGTTACAAAAATACTTTATATATATACAGAGTATATACAAATAGAGGAAAAGGAGAATAAATTATGCCAGAAGTTGGAGCAATTTCGTCAGTAGATACAAATTATACGCAAACCAGACCAAATGTAGAACCTGAAAAGAAACATATTAACAGTCTTTTTGACTATATGAACGGTGGAGCTGCATCTACCTCTCATGTTGCAGCAGGAAATACATCAATTTTTGCATAATATTTAAAATCTGTTATGTTTAAGATAGAATAGTCCTGTAAATAATGGGGCTTGAAAATGTTATTAACAGCAGATATTGGAAATACAAGTATAACGCTAGGCTTATTTGATGATGATGCGTTGGTAGAAAATTATCGATTGGCATCAGATAGGGAGTTGCCGCAAGAAGAGTATGAGATATTATTAAAATCACTATTATCAAAGTATAATGTGGATGCTGTAATAATAGGCTCTGTAGTAGATGAGTTGACGAAGAAATTAAAGTTAGCTGCTGATGCGGTATTTAAGATTGATTCAGCTGTAGTGAACTCTGAAATGAACACTATAGTTAAGTTATCAACAGATAATAACTGTGAAGTAGGTGCTGACAGAATAGCGAATGCATGTGGTGCTTTTATGTTGTATAAACGTCCAGTAATAGTAATAGATTTTGGTACCGCAACAACATTTGATATAGTAAATGGTGCAGGGGAATTTCTTGGTGGAGTTATAACACCGGGATTGAATTTACAATTAAAAACATTAAATAAATTTACATCAAAATTGCCTCAAATAGATATTGCAACTGCTCCAAGCGCGATTGGACGAAATACTGTTGATGCAATATTATCTGGAGTTATAAGAGGTAGTGCTTGTTTAATCGACGGTCTTGTAAAACAGTGTGAGAGTGAACTTGGTTCTAAGGCTACAATTGTTGCTACAGGTGGCTATTGTACTCTTATTGAAAAATATATGATTTCACCCTTTGATTTTATCAATCCAACTTTAACACTTGAGGGATTGAGATTTTTGTATAATGCAAATAAATTAAATTAAGTTTTGTAAATATATTTGTTAATATATTTATTTTATATGTATACTAATAATATACAGGAAATAGTGTTGTGCGAATTGGTGCTATAAAAAGTCCAAATAACAAAATTAATCCTGATAAAAATTCAGGGTTGTGTGTTTCTGCTGGTGTTAAGTCTTATACTCTAAGCTCATTTGGGGCACAGAGGGATAACGTATCATTCAAATCCGTAAATCCAGCGATGGCTGATTTAAGAAAGTATGCTAATGATTTTAAGTGTGCTTATTCAGGTGAAAGAATGATAAGCTTTGAGGCTTATAAATATATATTTGAAAGGCTAAAAAGAAACGGAAAATCTGATTATAAATTTTTTAAGTTTTTAAGTAAATATAAGTCTATATTTGATGGTATTGAGCTTGATGCCTTCAATTTTTATAATAATAAATTAGCAGAAGATAAGTCATTAACAGTAAAGGATATAACTGATGCACAATTACCTGTAAGTTATTCAAATTTAAAGATAAAGTATTTACATGTAATTGATAGTCTAAGAAAAACATCATCTCAAATAACTAATGAGCAGATGAAATCAAGATTAAATGCAACGTTAGACTGTTGGGAAAATGATTTATTATCAGGAAATTATGAAAAAGCAATTGCTTCAGATAGCTATAGGCAGATTTTGGGAAGAATAAAGTATAAAAAGAATGATTTGGCTGTGAAGCCACAAATAGAGAGTAAATTAAAAAATTTACCGGATGCAAGCAGTGATTTAGATGCTTTTATAGTAAGGTATAAGGATTCTTCAAAGAAGCAGTTAGTAAAAAGAATTGTATCACCATTTGTTGTTTCGATAGAACATGTTAAAGCAAAAGCTTGCGGAGGGCATGCGAGCTCAATATCTAATTGTATATTAGTAAGAGCGAAGTTAAACAGTGAGCGTGGAAAAGAGCCATTATCTGCAATGTTACTTAAATACCCAGAGCGTGGGCAGCATATTATAGATTATTTTAATAATGTAATCGAAAAAATTAATCATGGCGGAATGAGAGAATATTTATGGTATCCGTTTGAAATAAAAAAGACTTTAGAGACTGAAACAAATAATAAATTATCATTTGATAAATCAAGATTAAAAATTTCGGAAACAGATGCATATAGAAGCTTTATAGCTTAGTAAAAATTTCTCTAATAAGGTATTCTTCAAGCATTTTCTTATCTGCATTTTTTGCGGTACTATCATTGATAATGATGCAGAAAGCGTAGGAATTACCGTTTAAAGAGTCGACATATCCGGCAATAGAACCGGTTTCATTCTTCGTTCCTGTTTGAGCAAAGAGTTTACCTTTCATATAGCTCATTCTATTATATAGAACACCTTCGCCGGATGTTGGAAGCAGCCCTTTTATGTCGGTATTTTTACTGTTAGCTAGAAAACTTGTTATAAATTCTGCAGTTAGAATATTATCATCAGATAAGCCGCTGGCATCAGCAATTTTGATATCTTTAGTATCCAAATCTAGTTGTTTACAGTATTCATAGAACAATTTTACTCCGCCTTCAAACGTTCCTTTTTTATCAGGTGCTATTTGGGAGGCAGCGACTTTAAACATTGTTTCTGAACTGACATTATTACCCTCTTTTAATATTGATTTCCCTATATCATCGATACTGTGAGATATAATAGCAATTTCTTTAAATTCAGGTGTTAGAATTTTAGATTTGTACAAGCCGGAGTAGTCAATTTTTTCGTCGTTTAGAATTCTTTCTAATGTAAGTTTAAAGTAACGTTTAGTATTAGTTATTGGAATATATTTTGTTACAATAGTATTAATACTGCCGGATGCGATTATCATATCCGGGGCGATATAATTTTTCCTTGTTAATTCGATGTTATTAGTATCTCCTGTAATAACTTCATTAATAAAGGATAGTGGATAGAATTTTTCTTGGGAGATAGTAACCGGTGTGTTTTTTTCATTTGGAATAAATAGCACTTTAATAATATTATTATCTAGATTATAAGCACTAAATCTTGCGAAATTAGGATTTAGATTGTTTTCTTCATCCCATCCATTACCCCATGAATCTTCATCAATAATAGAATCATCATTTATTTCTTCATCATCATTTAAAGCATCATCATTTATTTGACGCTTAATAGTAT
>CALURS010000148.1 GCA_944323215.1 Candidatus Gastranaerophilales bacterium
AAACAAAAATATTTCTTATATAAGAAATATCAGATACAAGGAATTACAATATTTTAAAACAAACATTGCTAATAATATTTACTTAGCGGTATAACTATTTGCTCTATTATTTGCCGATTAAATTTATACTTATTTTTTTCAGGGATTAAACTAAGAATATAATTATAACTTGAAGGTTTTATTTCAGAAGAATCTAAGAAAATACCATAATCAGGATGGCAAGAATTTTTAGCAGCAACAGCAAGCCCTTCACTCACACCCCAAGGAGAAACCGAATAATACTTGTTAAGTATTAACTTTTCGGCTTTTTCTAACAAAATTGTATCATATTTTTCTTTAAATCCTTCGGCAATTTTCAGCGTAGAGAGATTTCCTGCACCTCTACCCATGCCAGCAAGGCACGAATCCAGTATCAAGCTTCGTGATAAATCCAGCTTTAGTAATGAGTTTGCTATATCATAAGACATATTCAAATTATTATGAGAATGAAACGCTAATGCTATTTGATTATTTAAGAGTGTATCCGCATATAACATTAACTCTCCAACTTGCGAGGGCAACATAGAACCTGATGTATCGGTAAGAGAAAGTACATAGGGGTTTAAGCAATTAATCTCATTGATTAAACTTTTTAAATTCTCTTTCGAATAAGTACTTACAAACATCGGACATAAAAAGACTTTAACGTTTTTATTGATAAGCTTATCTGCTAAATTAAGAGCCTCACGTTTATAATCTTTTCTAAAAGAAATTCGTATAAAGACATTTTCAGGAATTTTCTCTTTCAATAAAAATTCCGCAGAAAGCTCTCCGGCATTAACCATAAGAGAAAACTTCTGCATCGGAAAATCTTTAACAAAATTATAAAATGGATTTATACCATTGATTACACTATCAAACAAAGTAGAATTAATTGATGAAACCTGAGAATTTTTAAAAAATCCAAGCTCTATAAAATCAATATTTGCACTAACAAGAGCTTCAATGATTGTATAAATATTTTTACAACCAAACCTCCAGCCATTAATATAACCCCCATCACGGAGAGTACAATCGAGCAGTTTAACTTCCATAAATAAATAATATAATTAACAAGCAGAATATTCAATCTACAGGTAATGGCACAGAAAAGAAAACATGATATAATTAACATACCAAACGAGGAGAACAATGAACATAACCGGATATATACTAAAAAGAATACTTCAAACTATTCCGCTACTGGTATTTGTCTCCATAATAAGTTTTTTTATAATTCGCCTGAGTCCTGTTGATCCCTTAGGAGAATTACGTCTTAATCCCTCAATCTCTCAAGAAACACTTGAAAAAGAACAAAAGCGTCTTGGACTTGATAAACCAATATACATTCAGTACTTTCTTTGGGCAAAATCATTTGTAAAAGGAGATTTGGGCTATACGTCAGCCGGAGAAAAAGTTTCTAGAAAACTAGCTGAAAGAATTCCAAACACTCTTTTACTAACAAGTATTGTCATAATAACAACTTGGCTTGCAGGAATTCCGTTGGGACTGCTTGGGGCAATAAAGCAAAAATCAATTGCGGACAGGCTATTAACGCTGCTAACAAGTATGGGGATGGCAATTCCATCGTTCTTTTTTGCTATATTATTACTGATATTTGCAGTAAAAACAGGCTGGTTTCCTGTCGGAGGCTTAACCTCCTATAACTTTAGCGAAATGAACCTAATCGAAAAAGTCTTTGATATATCAAAGCATGTATTTTTACCTGCACTTGTCTTATTTACAATTTCGCTATCAGGCTTGCAAAGACAAATGAGAGCAAACACTCTTGAAGTACTTGATAGTGACTATATAAAATACGCAAGAGCTAAAGGGCTTTCAGAAAAACGGATAATATTCAAACACGCACTAAGGAATGCAATTAACCCAATGATAACCCTTTTAGGGTTTGAATTTGCAGGACTTCTAAGCGGAGCGGCTCTGACAGAATACGTTTTTCAATACCCCGGGCTCGGCAGACTAATCCTTGAGGCTGTTATGAAATCAGATATAAACCTTGTAATGGCATCTTTAATGATTGGTGCATTTATGCTTGTCTTAGGGAACCTTATTGCCGATATATTACTAATAATTACTGATCCGAGGATTAGAACGTGATAAAAGAGATATGGAAAGACACCTTCGCAAGAATTGCTCTTTTAGTCCTTGTAACTTTATATGGACTAATTTTTCTTGCAAACTTTATTGCACCATACTCAAAGAATTATTCTAACAGGGATTTAGCTTACGTTCCGCCTTCTAAAATTTACATAATAAATGAAGAGGGTAAACTTTCTTTTCCTTATACATATAATTACATTCGGAAATACGAGCCCGAATTAATGCAAACAATTTTCAAAGAAGATAGGAGCAGAAAATATTATATAAAACCACTTAGCCTTGGTTGGGAATATACAATCTTTGGAATTATCCCCTGTAAGCTGCATTTGTTTGGAGTAGAAAAGGGTGGAAATATATACTTGCTGGGAACAGATATAAACGGACGAGATGTCTTTTCAAGATTATTTTTTGGCGGGCAAATATCAATGACAGTAGGATTTTTAGCCTTATTTATACTTTTCCCTATCGGCTTGATTTATGGCGGAATTTCCGGTTACTTTGGCGGCAAAATTGATATAATAATGATGAGAATAGCAGAAGGCATAATGGCGATACCATCGTTTTATCTTTTGATAATCCTTGCAGCAATACTCCCTGCGGGAATGAGCAGCACAGCAAGATTTGGTTTGATAGTTGTAATCCTTGCATTAATCGGTTGGGCCGGTTTTGCTAGAGTAGTTAGAGGCATGGTGCTTTCTATAAAAAATGAAGACTTTGTACTTGCAGCCAAAACAATCGGAGCAAGCCCCTTAAGAATTATTGTAAAACATATTCTTCCCCAAACAACAAGTTATGTAATAATCGCTATGACACTTGCTGTCCCTTCTTATATACTATCAGAATCGGGCTTAAGCTTTTTAGGGCTTGGCATTCAGCAACCTGATGCAAGCTGGGGTAATATGCTTAAAGAAGCTCAAGAATTCACTAATATTCTCTATAGACCTTGGCTTCTAACTCCGGGTGTATTAATTTTTATTGCCGTCTTATCATTTAACGTTTTAGGTGATACAATAAGAGATATACTCGATCCAAAAGGAAGAAAAAGAGAAAGTTTTAAATAAGGGAAGTTTTATGATGTTACCAGGGAATGGAATAGTTGAAAATATATTTGATTACAATATAGTAATAAGAATTTTAGCCGCAGTATGCTACGGTTTTATCTTGGGTTTAGAGAGAGAACTTACAAACAAATATGCAGGGCTAAGAACCCATATATTAGTATGCCTTGGAGCTTGTATTTTTACAATAATCTCTATCTACGGTTTTCCAACAGTCTTAACTGCAGAGGATGCAAACGGAATAAGAGATACAGGACGTGTAGCAGCCCAAGTGGTATCAGGTATTGGTTTTATTGGTGCCGGTGCAGTATTGAGAAACGGTCCGATGATTTTTGGACTGACGACTGCTGCTACTTTATGGATTGCGGCTGCCATAGGTATGGCGTGCGGGGCTGGTTTACTTACAATAGGAATGGCTACAACAATTTTTGCTGTCGCTGTTCTTACTTTAATCAGAATTTTTGAAAAACAATTCTTACCTTCAGGGACTAGAAGAATTAAAAAATATAACATTACTATTTACTGTGAAGCGAAGGATGAAGAACCTATTAAAGATTTCTTAGATAAAAAATTTGATTTAATAAACTTTTCAATTAAAAGAACCAGTCTTCAAGAAAATAAAATTAAACTTAATGCTACTGTTGAAATAAAGAAAAATGATAAAATAACTTCTTTATATGATGATTTAAAACAATTTAGCAATATTGAATCTGCTTCTATACTGGAGGTTAATGATTAAATTCAAAAAAATTGATTTTCTTAAAATTAAATACGGAACAACATTCTTTGTTGCATTTGCACTTGCAACACTTGTTGTTACTGTTTCACTGATAAATGCAAGATTATCTATTGAAGATCAACTTTACTTAACCAAAGAAAATAAAAGTGAGTTTTATAAAAAATTTACTGCAAGCATTCTATCCCAAGAAGAATTTTTAGGAAAACTTTATTCCGATGACTACAAATTTAATATCTACATTGGTCGACTATACCAAACGATAGAAAATTTTGAAAAAGCAGAGTTTTACTATAAAAGAGCCATTCAACAAGCACCCGATGCAACTTATGAACATTATTTAAAATTATTAATGCTATACCTGCAATTTGATAAACCCCAGCAAGCAGAGGAAATCGAAAACTCTGTCGTTGATAAAAATTCCCAAAACTTAATAAAATTTAAATGTAACGCAAACCTTCTAATTGCAGACTATTATTACAAAAATAATCAACCATTGGCAGCCAACAAATATTACGAAAAAGCAGAATATTACTTTAATAAACTGAATATAAGAAAAGTAAAAATCCGTGAATACATTACTAATGGAATACTGGCATCTAATGTAAAAGTAGCCGATGAATATGTAAAACAAAGTAATTTTTTTGAAGCCTACCGTTATCTTAAGCGTGCAGAAAAAGCAGTTCCTGGTGACTTAACCGTAAAGTATAAACTTGCTCTTGTTCTTTCATACATAAAACCTATGGAGGCTATAAATTATTACGAACATATAAAACAAAGAGAACCCCAACTTGTCAGTTTTTACTTGTATTATGAAGCTCTTATGAGAGCAGCTGAAATAAGCAGAATTCGAGGAGACTATCCTTCTCAAAAATTATATATTTATAAAGCAGGCTCTGTTAAAAATTTTTACCAGAATAATATAATCAATTCCGACACCATAGAATT
>CALURS010000149.1 GCA_944323215.1 Candidatus Gastranaerophilales bacterium
GAAAGCCAAAAGTTAAGAATGAAGAGTAAGTATATTTCTTTTGGAAAAGTACTAAACTTCCATGGTATTAAAGGTGAATTTAAACTGGGATATTCTAAAGGGCGTGAACAATTTATTCAAGGTTTATCTTCTGTTTATCTTAAAACTGATGAAGATTTTATCCCTTTGCATTTAGAGTATGTTAAATTTACTCCAAAGTCAGCGATAGGAAAATTTAAAGAGTTTAACAATATTAATGATATTGTTAAATATAAGGGGTGCTCGTTATTTATTGAAAAAGAAAAAGCAAATGAAAACTTAGAAGAAAACGAGTTTCTTATAAACGATTTGATAGGAATGGAAGTCTACATGAAGGGGATCTTTTCTGGTGTTGTAACCGGAGTTTCTAATAATGGCGCAACAGATTTGCTTGCTGTAAAAACTAAATCTGATAAGATTTCATTAGTCCCATTTGTAAAAGCTATAGTAATAAATGTAGATATAAAAGCCAGAAAAATTGAATTAGCTGAGATGGAAGGGCTCCTTGAATGAGGTTTGATGTTTTAACACTTTTTCCAGAAATGGTTGAAGCAAACTTTCATTATAGCATAATGAAACGAGCGGTCGACGCAGGTATAATAACTATTAATACAGTAAATCCAAGGGATTATACGGAAAATAAGCATAAAAAAGTGGATGATACCCCCTATGGTGGTGGGGCAGGGATGGTTTTAATGCCACAACCTTATGTAGATGCTTATGATGCTGTAGAAAAGCTTGAAAATAGCTGTACAATCATGCTAACACCTCAAGGAGAGGTTTTTAACACAAGATTATGTAATGAATTCTCAAAATTTAGTCAAATAATACTATTATGTGGTCATTATGAAGGGTTTGATGAACGAATAAGAGAAATTATAAAGCCAAGAGAAGTATCAATTGGCGATTTTGTGTTGACAGGTGGAGAGCTTCCTGCTTTATGCTTGATAGATAGTATAAGTAGAAGGTTAGAGGGAACATTAGGAAAAATTGAATCAATGGAGGACGATAGTTTTTCTGATGGCTTGTTAGAGTATCCACAATATACAAAACCCAGAAATTTTAGAGGTTATAAAGTTCCAGACGTACTTTTAAACGGTAATCATAAAGAAATTAGCGAGTTTAGACAACAACAGAAAATTGAACGTACCAAACGCAGAAGACCTGACTTATTAAACTAAAAAAAAAGCGGCAAAGCCGCAGAGTTTTGAATAAAGAGTGGAATAAATGCGAGAATGAATTTAGTTAGTGTCGCTTATGATTAAATTTAACATTGTGCCCAGGAGGTGGTCCTAAACGCCTATGATGTGGAGGAAGTGGCGGAGGTGCCACATGCGGAGGCACACTAAAATACATGTAATTTCTATAAAACGGACGGTTAAACATATAGTAAGGTGAATAAAAATCCATTGTATATGGATCCATTATAAATACCGGTTGGTTAAATCCTGTTCCGACAGTTATTGCATAATTCAGCCCAGCTGCATTCACAGGCAAAGTTACGCATATTGCTAATGGTAATAGTAGCTTGTACAAAAAAATCTTTTTCATCATCAGCCTTTCTAACCTTATATTAGAAGAACGAAACTAAAACGAAAAAGTTCATTTTTTAATTATTATTATAAAGTTTATTTAATAAAGAATTATAAATATCTATAGTAGGAAAGCAAATTAAAAGATTTCTGTCAACCAAGCTTTTTATCGTAAGTCTATAACTTTCTAATATAGCCTTATCGAGTCCGTTATCTTCATCTAAAAATTTTTCAATCTTATTTCTATACTCAGCAGGGCGAGTTCTCTTTTCGATTTTATCAGCAAGGTATATAATTTTTTCTAAAATAGTCATATCCTTTTTCCCGATAGTATGCCATCTAATTGCAGACAAAATTTCCTCATCATTAATATTATATTCCTGCTTTGCAACAATAACTCCAGCCGGAGCATGATAAGTTTTATAATTCAATAATTCACAATCATTAATATTTAATAGCTCACGATTTTCATTAATAATTCTTTCAAGTTCAAAATTGGTCAAGCACTTGGCACAATCGTGAAGCAAACCGGCAATAACAGCTTTTTCAGTATTTATATTATACATTCTCGCAAGTGCCTCAGCTTCTTCAGCTACACCTAGAGTATGCTCAAATCTCTCAGGACTAAGGGTTAATTTTAATTTTTCTATTATTTTATTTTTATTGGTAAAGTCCATTTTCTTTTATATATTCCAATACTTTATCTGGTACTACGCCATTGTTAGGCTTTCCTTTGTATATTCTACTTCTTAAAACCGTTGAAGATAAATCAATAAACTCCATTGGGGCAAATTCATAATCGTAATTCCATTCTGTAAATCTTTGGAAATTCTTTTCATGAAAATTTTTTGTCCTCGGGAATACAATGAAATGTACCTGCTTTTTCAGGTCATCAGCAAATTTCCAGCTATCAATTTCTCTGAATGCATCTGTACCATTTAATAAATTGATTTTACCCTCAGGCTTATATCTCTTATATAACTCAAGAACCGTAAAATACGTATAAGAAAATCTCTCATTTTGGTATTCAATATTACTAATTTGAAATTGTGTATTACCCTCAATGGCCAGCTTAACCATATTATACCTGTGAGTTGCTAATTCATCATCTATTTCTTTATGCGGCGGTTTATATGCCGGTATAAATAGCACAGTATCAAATTTATAATACTTCAAAGCAAAGTCAGCTATCGCCAAATGAACATTGTGTATTGGATTAAATGTCCCCGGGTATATACATAATTTCATGTGATTCTCTCCTTATATAACATAATATCACGCTGAAAAATAAAAAAAAACCTGATTTTTTTTAATCAGGCGTTAAATAATTATTTTGGGGGAATTAATAATAAAATATATCTTTATCTTCTCAAGTATTTCAAAATGTTTAAATTAGTTTCTGCAAAGATTTGCATTTCGTCATATAGCACTTGCGATTTATCGTTTTCATCTTCTTTTTTAATGAAATCTTTGTATATTGAATTAGCTTTTGCGTTTATATCATAGATATTTAGTACTGCCATAATGCTTGCCTCGTCTATCTTTTCGTCTTACATATATATAAAGTATATATTTTTTATTCAATTTCAATTTTCAAATTAACCTTTACAAAAGTTAATAATTAAGTAAAATATGAGCAAATAATATTTATATAGAGTTTTTATATATGGTATGAAAGGTAAATATGTCAGTTAGAAGCATAAATAAGACAATAGGGTTAAATATATTACCATTTACTGCTACAGGGGCAGAGAAATCTCCTGTAGAATCACAGGTATCAAACACAAAAAAAGATAGTAAAGCATTGTTATATACTACATTAGCAAGTTTAGCTACGATTGGAATTGCAGGAGCACTTTATTCAATAAAAAGAATGAAGAAACCAACATTTACTAAATTTAAGGAAATGGGATTCAGGTGTGAAGATGAATTTATAATAGATAAGAATGGTCAGGTCTATACAGGTGAAATTTTTGGTAGATATAAAGGTGGAGAAAAAATTATAAGATATCGAGACGGGAAAAAATGTTATGTAGTATTAAGACCAAAAAACAGTGAATATATAGAAATTAAAAAGATATATGACTATGAGAAGTTTGAAGTAAGCACTAAAAAAATAAAAACTGATGGAACTGAAGAAAAGACAGTAAGGAATATAAACAATAAAAAACTAGAAAAAATGATAGATGAAATAGTAGAAATGATAGGTAATGAAAAATAAATGTAAATATGAGAGTTCAGAAAGGAGAATAGCATGTCGGTAGATGGAATTCAAACAGGAACAGCGGTAAATGCGACACAGTTTAAAGCGTCAGATATAACAAAACCTCAAGCTGATGGTAAAGCCCCAGAGGTAAAAAAGAACGGTAATGCGTTGTTATATGGCTCATTAACCGGGATAGGCATTCTTGCAATAGGTGGTGCCTTATATGCAATGAAAAAAGGTAAAAAACCAACTTTTGCTAATTTTAAGAAAATGGGATTTAAGTTTGAAGATGGAAAGATTATAGACAAAACAGGAAGTCCATATTCAGGTAAAATATTTGGCAAAGCTAATGGTGCAGATAAAGTTGTTGAATATCAAAACGGTCAAAAAATAAAAGTAACAATCAAGCCAAAGGATGGTGAATATAAAGAAATAGTTAGAACATTTGAATATCCTGAAGCAGGCAAGATTAATGTTAACACAAGTAAAACATTTCGAGAGGATCCAAGTATTCAAGAAATTAGTTCTGTAACCAGAGAATTAAAATCATAAAATCAAATTTAATATAAAAGTTAAAAAGGGGACTTTGGTTAGTCCTCTTTTTTGTAAATTGATGAGTTGGTTGAGTGTAAAAAAAGAAATGTTTCTGATATAATTTTTATACAGATATATAAGAAGGGGAATATATGAATAAAAGTCAATCAACTGGTATGTATATAATTTTGGCAATAATGGTACTGGCGTTTGTATCAATGCTTTTTAACGGTCCTGCAACAAATACACAGGAACTTTCATACTCGAAATTTTTAGAAATGGCAAAGAATGGTGAGATTAAAAGTGTAGATATCGATAAAGAGTACTTAATAGCGATACCGGTGAATCAGCCTAAAGAACAACAGACAGAAGAATCCCAAAAGTCAGTTAGTCCACTTTTGGCACCTCAAAAAGTAGGAGAGTTGCATTATAAAGTATTAATCCCAACCGGTGCAGATGTAGTAGAAAGATTAGAAGCACTAAATAATTTAGAAATAACAGCTAAAAAGCCAAGTGAGTCAAGCCAATGGCTAGGTGCAATTGGTGGGCTTATACTACCGTTGTTAT
>CALURS010000150.1 GCA_944323215.1 Candidatus Gastranaerophilales bacterium
TGTAATGCTCTTGATTCTGGAATTCATCGAGCCCTTCTTATCCCTGTTAAAAACAAAAAATTGTCTTTGATAAATATAAGAAAACACGACAGCATGGAAACTATCTGTAAATATATATTTTGCATGTTTTATTAACGATATAAATTGTTCCGGGGACGCGGCAGGCAACACAACATCACCAAATTTCAAATCCGAATATATATTAGAACCAATAAGCGGAATAGAAACAATTTTAATTCCATGCAGCTTTGCAAATGATTTAGCAATCTTTCGCTCCGCTTTGTTCTCGCCAAGAAAATAACAGAAAATATAATCCTCTCGAATAACTCTCTCAGAACAGACCTCATCCCAGTCTTCTCTGTTCAAAAGAAGCGTTGGATCCAAGACCAATTCGACCTCAACGGGAGACAGATCTTGGAGCATTTCCACAGCACTCTCTTCACGAACTGATACGGCTTTATAATCAGCGAGATTCTTTTTAAAAAGCTCTTTTTCGGCATCTGTTAATTGATCTTTAGAAATCGAGGCTGCATAAGAAAGTTTGATTTTATCTGAAGGAACAAAATCAAGGAAAAAAGCCGGCGTATACCATTCCGTATTCCACACTTGATCGCTTCCTGTAATAAAGACATCGTATTTAGAAATTATTGTGGAAAGATTTTCTGTAGTATATTCAATTAATGTATTTGGAATTAATCTGGTATTAAAAAAATTGAAAGCCTTGATTCGTTGTTCCAAAATTAAATTAATCTTTTTCCTTTGAAGAAATTTATAACATCTATTTCTTATTTTAGATGGAAAATGAACGAGTCTATTTATATTCTTCTTAAAAAAAAGAGGCAACTTCTTCCAAAATAAATTATAATGACTATCTTTACATATAAACTGCTCTTTGGTCCATAAATAACAAATTTGCTGCGCAATAAGCTCAAAATGTTGTTTAAGTACAGTACACATTGCGTATGCTTGCAAATTTCCACCATAATTCACGCTCTTATAATAATGAGTAATAATCCCTATCCTGTATCGTTTCTTTCCACCGTTTAACATAATCTATTCCTTACCTTATCGAAATTATTTTAAGACTTTCTGTATGAAATCAATTTCCTCAAATAAAACCACATATATGGAATAAATCCATCAAATTTATTTATAATCATAAGCGAGACAACTAACACTCATATTATAAAAAGTGAAATATATTCCAATTAAACAATCTAACACTGTTACCTTCTGTTTAAAAATGAGATATCAAGCGCATAGGCGATGGACGTGGCAACCCGAGCTCTGCAAGACTCAACACTTGCAGGATGTTTGTGAAAAGTCCGTTGACACCGTTGTATTCCACCCCTAAAAGGCGGATAAAAACAGAGCGCGCGATAAAAGAGACGACTAGACTGCAGAACAGTCCGGCCATCACAAATATCGTGTTCTTCATCGATTTTTCTAAGCGTGATTGCATAAAATTATTTTTTCTTGAAATACATATTCACCAACTTACAATGACATGAAATTGGTAAGAAATGAAAGAACGTTTGCAATTTGATCAATTTCGATGTTTGAATTCCAAGGCAATTATATTTCATATATTTTCTGTTACTTTTTGCCCATTTTTTCCCATCGCCGAATTTGCTTGAACCGTTCTTAATTTCATTCCCTATCAAGCTGTTAAATATCTGCCACGTGAATACACACATTGCAATATTAAATGAGCGACTGCCTTGATATTCCGATAAAATTGACTCAAAATAATCCAGTTGCCGCTCGCTTTGTTGATATAAATCACTTTTATATTTTTTTACTGACGAGGACGGAATCTGACGGTAAAAGTACCCATACTCATTTATAACACAAATCTTCTGAATATGGAACAAATATCTACATAAAAAAACGGCATCTTCCCCTATATATAAATCAACCGGAAATCGAATCTTATAATTTTTAATGATTTCTGCCTTGAAAAGTTTTCCACATGTCGCACGCCAATAGTTACCTAAATTAAAGCAATGTTTTTTTCTAATAATAGAAACTGCAGCATATAATAAATCGGGTTTTTCATAATCACTTAAAAAGATTTCCTCTTGTGTCCGTATAGAATCACCAAATACAAGTTTAAAATTCCACTGACACATATCAGACTTTTGAGAAACGATATTATTTAAAGCTGTCTCAATAATGCCTAGCGATAAATAATCATCGGAATCCAAGAAAGCAACATATTCTCCATGCGTATGCTCTATCCCAAAATTTCTGGTATCCGATACACCGGAGTTTTTTTTATCTAAAACAACGATCCTATCATCCCTCTCCGCAAAATAACGACAAATTTGCAATGATGAATCCACAGAACCGTCGTTCACCAATATAATTTCTAAATTGCGATATGTCTGATTTACAACACTCGTGATGCATTCCTGCAACCATCGCTCCGCGTTATAAACCGGAATGATTATTGAGATAAGAGGGTTCATGCCAAATCTCCTATATACCTATATTAAATCTATTACAACCCTTTCAATAAAACAATGGTGGGAATCCTTTAATACTCGTGCCCAACCAAATAATCAACGGGTAATTATTTAAAAAACTAAATTATTGTGCTATCATTTTTTTAACGGAGTGTGCCACTACAAAGCGTCCTGTTTTTTGTAGCACAAAAGTAATCATTAGAATCGGAAAACTAAGGAAACAGTTTATGCCTTGCACCTCTGTAATTGCGTATAGACACCAAATGATAACAAATAATCTGATCCTGTTGTTACACTTAACAGATAGTACAGCGAACATCACACACAACATTATCAGCCATAGCCAACCACCGCACATCATAAAATAGGTGTAAACACAGTCAAACGTAAAACTTGATAAGTTCCAATATGGATCAAATGTTATATCATATCTGAAAACGTTTTGTCCAAAAAAAGAAAAACCGTAATGGTAATATGCATACGACCCTAATTTCAATCTTGTATTCAACAACTGATCGAGCCATAGTATTATTGAATTGCTGCTTGTATATAAATTAACAGAAAGCGCAATGAATAACGCCAACACAGGTGCGATTATTATAGCAATAAGCCTAAGCCATCTGGTTTTGTTATGCCGCTTTGAAAAGTACAACAGAATAAGAGAAATAATCGTTAAAATAAAAGAAGTTCTGGTATCACTGAATAAATAAGCAATCAAGCAAACGATGAATAATCCAATATAATGCTTCCATCGAATTATATTATAACGCAGCCATATCCACATTAATATGATATTAAATAAATAAATAGAAAATGTATTCGGATGCCAAAAACCGAAGCTGCATCGAATACGTCCACCATAATCAGCAAATAATTGATACTTGTTGAATAACGCCATCATAACCGATAACGTCACCATCAGCAATAAAAAAGTCAGCTCAAATAAAAAAATCAACCAAATAATATGATTAAAATCGTCTTTGCGAATCGCAAAAATGACTAAAACTGTTATGAATAAATTGAATTGGTCAGATAAAAATGCACTATAACAACTTAATCCGCCAAAAATGGCATATATTATCAAAAAACGAATGTTATCGTTACAAAGAACCGTATAAACCGCAAGAAGGCAGGCCGAACTATATGAAAGAATATCGTCTAGCAATTCGGAATATGGTAAAATTGACGAATATGAAAACGACACCTTTATAAGCATGAACAATAAGGCTGCATATAGCAACTGCTTTTTGTTAAAGTATAAAGCAACGTTCTCTTTCATTTATAATGATCCTCGTTTATGTGATGAACTGACAATATTTTCTAATTTTTCTATCGTTTTTTTTATATAAAATGCTTGCGCAGATTCGACGGCGTTGTTTCGCATGCTTTTTAAATCATAATACCCAAGCATAATGTTAGAAAAAAGCTGCCTTAAATCATAACTTTGCCCTGCAGACAACACAAAGCCGTTATATCCGTCTCGAACAAGTTCCGTCATGGCGCCTCTATCATTCACAATGCAGATCAGTCCACACGCCAATGCTTCCGCGACGGTAATGCCAAAGCCTTCCTCGCATTGCGGCAAATGGATAAAAAAATTATAGCTTGGCAGCAAATTGGCGACATCTTGCCTCATCCCTAAAAATTCTACCATACCCTGTAAGCCAAGCGATAAGGTCAAATCCTCCAACGCTTTTCTATATGCACCGTCGCCGATAATGTCTAAAGTTACAGGCATATCACGACAATCCGCCAACGCGCGCAATATATTTTGTACTCCCTTTTCTTCGATCAATCTGCCGACATAAACTAACCGGATCTCTTTATCGCAATCAGAATCCTTTTTGGGATTAAACTTTTCCAAATCGATCCCGTTATAATTGACATATATTTTATTTTTCAGGAAAGAGAATTTTTTTATTAAACTGTTCTGTACATCTTCTGAAATCGCAATTATACCATTCAGCGACTTCTTCATAAGACATAAGCTCATGCGTTCGAATGCTAAAAATAAGCTTTCATTTTCATGAACATATACAAAAACATTGATGCTTGTTATTCTTCTTTTAAGGACTCTCACTATAATCCAAAAGAAACTAGCTTGTCCATGCAAGATAACTGCATCAAATTGTTCCTTTTTTACAATATCGAAAATATAATTTGCAAATTTATATGCCCTTATAAAGGTCATACGTTCATCTTTGCCAAAGATAAATACATTTTTATTTACATTTAGGTACTCGTGAATAAGCCTTCCTCCGCCCTTTGCGAATACAAAAACATCATCTTGGCGTTTTTTCGCAAAGTCCAAACATAGACGTTCGATCCCCCCCACATCTCCT